>CALDNM010000086.1 GCA_937915045.1 uncultured Clostridia bacterium | reverse complement strand
GATGATATCCACGACATTGTTCTGCGCATAAGGAACTGCTTTGAGTATCGTGTTCTTGACAGCATTTGCCGATGACGACCCGTGCATCTTCACTACAGGTCCCTTGAGACCCAGTATAGGTGCCCCTCCGTATTCCGAGTAATCAGCTTCCTTTTTTATCTCTTTCATTTTGTCTATCAGAAGCAGAGCTCCCATCTTTGCCTTGATCCCCGATGTTAACTTTGTTTTTATAAGTTTGAATATATTCCAGGCGAGCCCCTCTGTGAGTTTCAGGATCACATTCCCGGTGAATCCATCGCATACGATCACATCGCACGCGCCTTTAGGGATCTCTCTCGCCTCTACATTGCCAACGAAATTGAGACTGCTTTTCTTGAGCGACTGGTAAACCTGCTTATAAAGCAGACTTCCTTTCGTCTCTTCGGTGCCAATATTCACAAGTCCGACTTCAGGATCGTGACGTCCGATGACATTTTCCATATATATGCTGCCCATGTACGCGAACTGCACAAGGTTCTCCGCCCTGCATTCAGCATTCGCTCCCGCGTCTACAAGCAGCGAATAATTATCTGTCCCAAGTACAGGATAGACGCTTGCTATCGCCGGTCTGTCTATACCGCGGATCCGCCCTACATTGAAAAGGCCTCCCGCGAGCAGAGCTCCGGTACTTCCCGCTGAAATAAACAGGTCTCCCTCTCCGTGACGTATCATAGAAAGGCCCTTTACCATGGAGGAATCCTTCTTTGTGCGAACGGCCTTGACCGGCGCGTCTTCCATATCGATGACTTCATCAGCGTTCAGGACACTGATCTGATCCTTATCATATTCATATTTTCCGAGTTCCCCGCGGATCATTCTTTCGCGTCCGACTATGATGATCTCATGGTCCATTTCCTTCGCAGCATCTACCGCGCCCCTGACTATCTCCTCAGGAGCGTTGTCTCCGCCCATTCCGTCTAAAACGATTTTCATTAAATGACCTCCAGCCTCATTACTTCAGGGTGACAGTCCACCCCATACTGAGGGCATGTCGCACATTCGAAAAAGAGCGGCGCGTCTTCTCTGTCCACTGTCTCAAAACCAAGCGTTCTGAAAAACCCGGGAGCTCTCGCCACGAGATATAGCTTCGTCCCGCCCAGTTCTTTTACTTTATCTACAGCCTTATCCATCATGATACGGCCTATCTTCATTTTTCTATATACCGGCTCGACCGCTATCCCGTCGATTATGAACTCGCCCTGTCTCTTCGCAAGCGCGACCGCCCCGCAGAGGTGCTTCTCACAGCCGTGTACGACCCTCCAGCACTGTACCAGATCGGTAGGCACCGGATCCTCATCGCTGAATTCGAGATCATTGTCCATGAATAGTTTCACGACAGGATCGTAATCATCTGTAGCTTCTAATCTGAGTAATGGTTTCCCCATATTTATTCTCCATTCGTAAATATCCTGAGTTTGTTGTGCAGCACACTGAACTCGAGCGGTAGTTCCTGTCCATGCTCTCCATCAACATCCGTCGGAACATTTTCAGGCGATTCTATTATAAGGTGATCCGTCTGGAACGACAGCACCTTCTTGTGCTCGATATGAGTGCCCTGTTTGACTTTTCCGATCAGCGTCCCGAGTTCGATTATCGGCATCTCGCGGAAAAGCACCACATCGAGTTTTCCGTCGTTGATATCCGAGTCCGGTGAGATATTGTTGAATCCGCCCGCTGAAACACCGTTCATGACTACCATAAAGAACATATTCTCTTCATAGACTTGATCATCTGTAGTGAGTTTGATAGGAATAGGTTTGAGATCCTTGATCTCCGAAACGCCCTTGATATAATACGCGAGCACGCCAAGCGTATTCTTCAGGTTCGGGTCCGTCTTCTGACTGACATCCACGAGCCTCCCGAGCGCCGCTACATTCACATAATATTTCCCGTTGCAGACTCCGACATCGGCAAAGCTGTAATGTTCGCCCATCGCCACATCGACCATACTGTTTATGTCGAGCGGTATATCGAAGTAATACGCGAAATCATTCGCTGTCCCTACAGGAAATATCGAAAGCGGAAGTTCTATATTATTCGTTATCATCGCGTTGACGCATACGTTTATAGTCCCGTCTCCGCCGGCAACTATGACCTGTCTGTACATCGACTGGTCCATCTCTTCGAATGCCTTATCTATAGCAAGACCGTGCGCCGCTCTTACAGGCACGACCTGAAATCCTTTATCCTGAAATCTGCCTATGATCTGGTCCAGGTTGTTCTTGAACATCCCGTTGCCCGAAAATGGGTTATAAAACAGTAATACTTTAGTTCTCTTTTTTTCACTCATTCTTGTCCAGCTGCCTCCTTATTTCTCCGATCAGATACAACGATCCCGCAAACAGCACGATATCATAATCGCCGCTTCGCTTTTCAGCTTCCGCGAGAGCTTCTGCAGGGTCCGCTATCACAGTGACATTTTTTGCTTTCGATCTCAGCTTCGCCCCAAGTTCATCAGCGCTCATCTTACGTTCGCTGACCGGCTCTGTCACTATGAAATCCTCGCCGAGATACTGCGCCATATCCAGCATATCATCCACCGCTTTATCGGCAAGTATGCCTATGACAGTAAGTACCTTTCCTCCATGGAATACATCATCCACCGCTTTTACGAGCGCCTCCATACCTTCCTGGTTGTGAGCCCCGTCCAGCAAATAAATAGGGTCTTCTTTGAAAATCTCAAATCGGCCCTTCTGGAAGGCGCTTTCCATACCCTCATATATGGCATCGCGCGTTACGTTTATTATACTATTCTTACGCAAAATTTCAATAGCAGTGAGTGCCGTGACGGCATTCGTCACCTGATGCTCTCCAAGCATGGAAATGGCCACATCAGAGTATCTCTGGTCGTCAATATCCGCAGTAAACACAGTCTTTCTGTCTACCAGATCCATCTTATATATCGTCGCTTTCGAAGCGTCATGAAGGACAGCATGTTTCTGGTACGCGGTCCTCGCGACAACTCTGGCCGCGCCCGGCGCGTCGTCCATCGAAATGTTCGATACTACAGGGCATCCTTCTTTGATTATCCCCGCCTTGTTCTCCGCGATCTCCTCAAGAGTATTCCCGAGCCTTTCCATATGATCGTATGAAATGCCTGTTATGATCGATACGAGGGGATCCTCGATCACATTCGTCGAGTCTCCGATACCTCCCAGTCCGACTTCAAGGATAGCGAAGTCCGGTTTTTTATCAGCAAAATAGCAGAAACAAACAGCAGTCACGACTTCGAACTCCGTAGGGGAGTCCAGTCCGTCCGCTGTCATTTCATTGCATTTTTCGATCACAATATCAGTGTATTTTTCCAGGTCCTCGTCCGATATGCATTCATGGTCGAACTCGATACGTTCATTGAAATATTCTATGAACGGTGAAGTATAGATGCCCGCTTTGTAACCGTTCGACTCAAGCACCTCATATATGTATCTGCATACCGACCCTTTTCCGTTCGTCCCCGCTACATGGATGACCCGGAGGCCCTCCTGCGGGTCTCCGAGTCTCTTCAGCAATTCTGAAATACGTTCCAGTCCGAGTACACTCCCAAATTTTTTGAAATCGCCTATTCTTTCTTCAGCATTTTTCATATCTTTTTCTCCACGATAGCGAGAGTCTCGCATACTTTAGCGAGCATTTCGTTGTATTTCTTCAGTTTGTCTTTTTCTTCATTCACGACTTTCTCAGGCGCTTTATCCGTGAATCCCTTATTTGAAAGTTTCCCTTCGCACCTCTTCACTTCACCTTCCAGCTTTTTCTTTTCGCCGGTCAGTCTCTCGAACTCTGCCTTGTAGTCTACGAGTTCAGCGAGCGGGATGAATATCTCGCAGTCCGCCGTGACAGCAGACATGACTTCATCAGGTACGTTCGCCTTATCGTCCGTATATTCTACCGCAGTAATGTTCGCGAGCTTCTTGATATAGCGTTCACCTGCCGCGACAGTATCTTTTTCTCCCGCCTTCGGCATGATGACCGCTGTCAGTTCTTTGCCCGGTGAAGCGTCTGCTTCCGCTCTGATGTTTCTGATCGCCTTTATCACATCCATAGCGCAGTTGAGTTTCTTCGTCTCTTCCGGATGATCATCGGCCGCGTCATAAACAGGCCATGATTCTTTTATCAGGAAGTTCTTCGGATTCTCTTCCGTCGCTTCATCGTGCGGCAGGAATCCCCAGATCTCCTCTGTTATGTACGGCATATACGGATGAAGGATCCTGAGCATATCTTTCATGACTCTCACCAGCACCATCCTTGCCGTCTTCTTGTCTTCTTCGTCATCTCCGTAGAGTCTGCCCTTTATTATCTCGATGTACCAGTCGCAGAACTCGTTCCAGATCAGATCGTATATGCGCTGCGCCGCGAGTGAAAGATCGAACTTCTCCATTTCGTCAGTCACGTACTTCACAGCGTCATTGACTCTGCTGATGATCCATTTGTCTTCATCTTTAAGCTCAGCCTTTTCAGGATCAGCCATCTCGAGGAAATCTCCGTTCTCATCCTGCAGGTTCATGATCGTGAATCTTGACGCGTTCCAGAGTTTGTTCGCGAAATTCCTTGCCGACTCCAGCTTCTCCGTCTGGAACCTCATATCATTTCCCGGCGTGATTCCGCTCATCAGCATGAACCTCAGCGCGTCAGCCCCGTACTGATCTATGATCTCGAGCGGGTCGATGCCATTGCCGAGCGATTTGCTCATCTTGCGTCCCTGCGCGTCTCTCACGAGACCGTGGACATAAACATACTTGAACGGAGCTTCGCCTGTTGCTTCCATAGCGCTGAAAGCCATCCTCACTACCCAGAAGAATATGATATCGTAACCTGTGACGAGCACATCTGTCGGATAGAAGTAATCAAGGTCAGGCGTTTTGTCCGGCCATCCGAGTGTTGAGAACGGCCAGAGAGCCGAACTGAACCATGTGTCGAGCACGTCTTCGTCCTGATGTATCTTCGTGCTTCCGCACTTCGAACACTTCTCCGGTTTCTCTGCCGCGACCATTATTTCACCGCAGTCATCGCAATAATACGCCGGGATCCTGTGTCCCCACCAGAGCTGCCGCGAGATGCACCAGTCCTTGATGTTTTCGAGCCAGTGCAGATATATCTTTTCGAATCTCTCCGGCACGTGCTGAAGGTCTCCGTTCTTAGCTATTTCGATCGCAGGCTTCGCGAGTTCATCCATTTTCACGAACCACTGATCTGAGAGCATCGGCTCTACAGGCGTATGGCATCTGTAGCATGTGCCGACAGGTATCGACAGCTGTTCTTCCTTCACGAGATAACCCGCCGCTTTAAGGTCAGCTACCCATGCCTTCCTGCACTCGTATCTGTCCATGCCCGCGTACTTGCCCGCGTTTTCGTTCATAGTCGCGTCGAAATTCAGGCATGACTCGCAAGGCAGTCCATGTCTCTGTCCCACTTCGAAATCGTTAGGATCGTGAGCCGGTGTGATCTTCACCGCGCCAGTGCCCTTATCCGGATCAGGATACTCGTCTTCGATGACCGGGATCTCTTTATTGAGGATAGGGATCAGGACTTTCTTCCCGACCATATCTTTATATCTCTCGTCTCCGGGGCTCACCGCGACCGCCACATCTGTGAACATCGTTTCAGGACGCGACGTCGCTACCACGATGCCATCAGATCCGTCCGCTCCGGGATATCTGAAATACCAGTACTCACCATTTTTATCTTCATGCTCTACTTCGATGTCCGACAGCGAAGTCCCGCAGTCAGGACACCAGTTTATGAGTCTGTTTCCTTTATATATGAGGCCCTTATTGTAAAGGTCGATGAAGAATGTCTTGACCGCGTTCGAGCAGCCTTCGTCGAGAGTGAAACGTTCTCTCTCCCAGTCGCATGAGTCTCCAAGCTTTCTGCACTGTTCAGTAATAGTCCCGCCGTATTCTTTTTTCCATTCCCACGCTTTTTCGAGGAATTTCTCGCGCCCTATATCTTCTTTTTCAATGCCTTCTTCTTTTAGCTTATTCGCTACTTTGACTTCAGTCGCTATGCTCGCGTGATCAGAGCCCGGGATCCACAGAGCGCTGTAGCCCTGCATCCTTCTCCATCTGATCAGCACATCCTGAAGAGTCTGATCGAGCGCGTGCCCCATATGGAGTTTGCCCGTGATATTCGGCGGCGGCATAACTATCGTATATGGCTTTTTATCAGGGTCTCTCTCAGCCTTGAAAGCTCCGCTTTCTTCCCATTCACTGTAGATCCTGTCTTCGAATTCTTTTGGATCGTAGGTTTTTGCTAAATTCTTTTCCATTGTTCCGTCTCCACTTCTCTAATAAAAAAACCGTCCTGTCAAAAGGACGGATATTTCCGCGGTACCACCTTTATTCTGCAGCCAAAAGGCCGCAGCTCTCATTCCCATCGGGCTCCCGGGCGACCTTCAGAAGATGCTCATCCGGGAAACCTCTCAGCCGTGAGTTTCCTTCTCTGTATGGCGCTGTCTTCTTACTCTTCCCGATCTTTGTCCGTATTCGGTTAATATGTTCCTATTCTACATTTTTTTTGATAAAAGTCAACACAAAATATATATCCGGAGTCCCTGTTTGCCGGTATCGCGCGTGCCTTTGCCTGTTCCGAACTTTGCTCCTTCGACAGCTGTCTCGAACTCTTCTTTCGATAATTGCTTCGCTCCGCACCCTATGACCATGCCGAGCCCTGTCGGTGTGACCATCTCCATCGGCACATCATCCTGAATGATACGCACTCCGTTCTGTTCCGCCATGGTGCGCACTGCCGGCACCGGCACTGTCATCTCGCCGTGAGAAGCCATTACTGTACCTGTACCATCAACGACATCCG
>CALDNM010000085.1 GCA_937915045.1 uncultured Clostridia bacterium | reverse complement strand
TGAATAATTTCCCGGCTCAGTTATCGGGAGGCGAGCAGCAGAGAGTAGCAATAGCGCGCGCTCTCGCGAAGAATCCAAAAGTGCTGCTTTGCGATGAACCTACGGGCGCTCTTGATTACAACACTGGAAAGACTATACTTCAGCTGCTGTATGACACTTGCAAGAACACCGGAAAGACAGTCATAGTCATAACGCATAATCAGGCGATCATACCTATGGCGGATAAAGCTATTTTCATAAAAAACGGGCAGGCGGTCAAAACAGAGGTCAATGAAGAGCCGGAACCTATCGAAAGGATAGAGTGGTAATTGAATAAAACTTATTCGAAGATGGTAAAGAGGAGCATAAGAGGGAGCCTGAGCAGGTTCCTGGCCATCCTCTGCATAATCGCTCTTGGAGCCGGCTTTCTTGCCGGCCTTCTTTCGACGACTCCGGATATGGAACAGACGGCCAACGATTATTATCATACCTATAACGCTTATGATTACGATGTCAAGGGGACGCTGGGTCTTACGAACAGCGATATCAGTGCTCTGAAGAAAGCTGACTGTACAGATATCGTCATGCCGGTCTATCAGCGCGATCTTGTTATGGAAGATGTTTCGAACAGTGAAAAGTACACTTCGAGAGTCATAGCGTACGATTTTTCAAAACGTGATGACGGTGATTTCATAAACAAGATGAAACTGAAAAAGGGACGCTGGCCGAAAAACAGCGGCGAGTGTGTGATCGAAGTCGCGAATATCTATTCATCTAAGCATAAGCTCGGAGAGACGCTTTCGATATCGAAAGATAACAAAGATCTCTCTGAGGTAAAGTCAGCGTACAGCAGGAATAAATACAAGGTGGTAGGCATAGTGATGTCTCCGCTGTTTGAATCGGCGAATGGTGAGATCACTACAGCGGGTGACGGTAAGGTTATGCTCGGGGTATATATATCGAGATCCGACTGCAGATCTAAGATATATACTGACGCGTATGTGATCCTGAAGGGCTCAAAAAAAATAAGCTCTTTTTCGGATGATTACAGTGAACTGGTATCTGATAACGAGGCTTCACTGAAGACACTTGGAAAAGAGAGGAGCTCGATCAGGAGCAGGAGCGTGATCGGAGCGGCACAGAAGAAGGTCGACAAAGCAAAGAAAAAGTATGAAAAAGCGAAAGCTCAGACGGCGTTACAGCTTGATTCCGCTAAAAGTAGTATAACTGCAGGAAAAAACGAAATAAACGCCTCAAAAGCGAAAATAAAGGCTTCCAGAGCGATGCTGAAGTCGAAAACAGCAAAGCTGGATGCTCAGGCGAAGAAACTCGATAAGAAATCGGCCGAACTCGACAAGATAGAGCCTCAGATAGACGCGCTCAAACAGCTCAGGGATTCAGGCGCTGAGCTAACGGACGAGCAGAAGCAGGCTATAGAAGCTTATGACAGCGGAAGGACACAGATAAAGAGCGGCAGGTCACAGATATCTTCCGCTAGAAAACAGATAAGATCGGCAGAAGCGAAACTTGATTCGGCAGAAGCGACGATCGCCGCGTCAGCCGTGAAGATCTCTGCCGCTGAAAAGAGTTATGAAGCGGCAAAGGCTAAAGCAGATAAGTCTCTCACGTCAGCGAAGAAGAAACTGCAGGACGGGCAGGATAAAGTCGACAAGATCAAAAACGCGAAGTGGTATCTTTCGTCCCGGACCGACAGCATCGGTTTTTCAAATTACAAAAGCGATGTAGAAAAAGTAGCGGCGGTAGCGAAGGTGTTCCCTGTGTTCTTCTTCCTTGTCGCGATCCTTGTAGCGCTTACTACTATGACGAGACTGATAGAGGAACAGAGGGAGCTGATCGGCACGCTCAAATCTCTTGGATACAGCAGGAGAAGAGTACTGCAGTACTATATGACATACGCGCTTTCGGCGTCGATCATAGGATGTGTCATCGGACTTGTTTTCGGATTTGCCGCGTTCCCGAAGATCATCGGGAATGCCTATACGATGATGTATAATCATCCGGCTACGCAGGTGCAGTTCATCTGGTCATACGCCATCGTCATCACTGTTGTTATGGTGGCTGTGACCGCGGGGACGACCTACTGGGCCTGCGCGAAGACGATGAAGGAAAAGCCGGCGCAGCTCCTGCTGCCGAAGGCACCGGATTCGGGCAAGAGGATCCTGCTCGAAAAGATCGGATTTATCTGGAACAGGCTTTCGTTTACACACAAAGTCACATGCAGGAACATATTCAGATACAAGAAGCGTTTTCTTATGACTATAATCGGAGTCGCGGGATGTTTCGCGCTTCTGCTTGCCGGATTCGGGATAAGAGATTCTATTGGAGATATCGTGAATAAGCAGTATAACGAACTATTCAGTTTCGATTACACAGTGGAGCTTTCAAATTTGAAATGGACGACGGATGACAGTACGCTTTCAAAGACTCTTGGCAATAAGGACGAGGTGAAGTCGTACACCGCTTTCTACAGTGATACGGTGAGCGCGAAGTCGGCGGCCGGGAAGAAATACGATATTACTATGAGAGTGCCGAAGGATACTGCCGATTTCACGAAGTATGTCAATATGCGCGAAAGGAAAAGCGGGGACAAGATAACATTTAATGATAACAGCGCGGTCATCAATGAGAAGATGGCGGACAATCTCGGATTGAAAAAGGGCAGCGACCTTACTGTAACACTTGGGAACAATACTGACATTACTGTGAAAATAACCGGGATAACGGAAAATTACGTTGCAAGTTATCTGTATTTGAGTAATAATATTTACGTCGACGCGGTGAAAAAAGCAGGCGGATCGGGATCTCAGCCGGCTTATAAAGATCTTCTGGTGAAGAAAGCGAAAGGGGCGGACACTGATACCGTCATGACGGATCTTCTGAAGAGTGCCAGGGTGACATATGTATACTCATCGGATTATGTGAAGACCAACTTCGCGGATTCAGTCAAGAGCATAAACTATATCGTATATGTGCTGATAGTCTCGGCCGGTGCGCTCGCGATGATCGTGCTTTACAATCTTACGAATGTGAACATATGCGAGAGAAAGAAAGAACTCGCGACGATAAAAGTCCTTGGGTTTTATGAAAAAGAAGTATTTTCGTATATATTCAGAGAGATAAATATCCTGGCTGTGATAGGAATGATATTCGGTGTGCCTCTCGGGGTATGGCTGCATAAATTCATCATCAAGACGGTAGAGGTCGATACGGTGATGTTCGGGCAGTCTATAGAGTGGCCGAGCTTTTTCTACGCGGCCGGACTGACGATACTGTTCACGCTTTTGGTGAATCTGATAATGCGGCGGAGGATAAGGAATATTGACATGGTGGAATCCATGAAAGCTAACGACTGATCTCGGGGAGAATCAAAGAAATGAAGAAGCAGAACATAGTTCTTATAGGTATGCCGGGATGCGGAAAGAGTACGACAGGGGTACTTCTTGCTACGATCATGGGTCTTGATTATGTGGATACGGATTTTCTCATAATCAAGGAAGAGGGCAAAAAATTAATAGAGATAATAGCGGAAAAGGGAAACGACGGGTTCAACAAACTTGAAGAGAATCTGTGCGCGACTCTGCACCTGAAAAAATCAGTTATCGCGACGGGCGGCAGTGTCGTCTACGGTCCGCGCGCTATGGAGAATCTTGGAGGTGAGGGGATCGTCGTTTTTCTCGATGTTCCTCTCAATGAGATAGAAAAAAGGATAGGGGACTATTCTCAGAGGGGCATTTCACTGAAAGAAGGTCAGACTATAGAAGACCTTTTCAGCGAGAGGAGACCACTCTATATGAAATACGCGGACATAGTAGTAGACACTTCGGGGATGGATCTTTCGGTATCAGCGGATACTGTCAAAGAACTCGTTGAAGAAGAATGGGAAAGACTAAAATAACGGAGGCAAGATTTGGACTACCTGGCAGCGCTGAACAAAAGAATATCAAGAAGACATTTTACAAAGGATCCGCTCCTTCCGATCCAGATATCTTCACTGCAGAAGGTGATAGATGACTGCAATGAAAAGGGCGGTCTGCATATACAGATGATCATTGGAAGAGGTGAGCCTTTCAGTGTGTCAAAAAGTCACGGGATGTTTTCGGGTGTGAACAACTATATCGCGCTTGTTGGTCCTGATGATGATCCTTTCTGCGCCGAAAAGCTCGGATATTACGGGGAACTTATAATCCTCCATGCCGTGAGCCTCGGACTTGGCACATGCTGGGTCGCAGGCACTTATGATCCTGAACTCGTCACAGCGGACATCGCGGATGGCGAGATCATGAAATGCTGCATAGTGCTCGGCAACGTCAGGCAGAACTTATCAGCAAGGGAAAGTCTCATAATAAAAGCGGTCAAAAGAGAGAGCAAAGAAGTGAAAGACATGCTGTACGCGGAAAAGCAGCCGCCGAACTGGGTGGTTGCCGGTATGCGCGCTGTAGTCAAAGCTCCGTCATCGAGAAATAGACAGAGCACTAAATTCATGTACGCTTCTGACGCTGTGACCGCCAGGATAGAGATGAAAAACGACTCAGATCCATATGATCTTGGAATAGCCAAGCTGCATTTTGAAGTAGGCGCGGGCCTTGGAAAGGGCACGTGGAAATTCGGAAACGGGGGGATATACGAGAGGCGCGCGGATGCAGTTTGATTATGTATATGAGTATGAAATATGCGCGTTGATCTTTCTGTTTATTGTAACGGTCAGATTTTTTTCTTTGCGCAGATTTCCGGATCTTCTGACGAAAGTTTTTGGAATTCTTCTGTGCATATGCCTGATCGATATTTCTCTTGACCTTATCGGATCATATACGATAGAGCACGCGAACGATCTGCCAAACTGGGTGAATTATGCTGTCAATATCCCATTCTATTCGATGCAGGTACTTATGCCGGTATTCCTGATGCTTTATATCATATGGCTGGCGGATCTGCGTTTCCGTGACAAGCCTCAGCTTGCCATTCTGCTTTTGCCGGCTATGTTTTTCGTAGCATTAGTTATTTTTGACCCTTTCACAGACGGTATTTTCTATATCAGCGTCATTGACGGAGCACGAGTGTACACCAGGGGACCGATGTTTGATTCTTTGTACATAGGTACAATTTTGTATTTTGTCATCGATCTGGCGATCCTGTTCGTGAGGAAAAAACACGTAAGGAAAATAGAGTTCAGGGTCATAATCGGGTTCATGCTGATAAATCTCCTCGCGATGACGCTTCAGTATCTGATGACTGATGTGCTTCTGACAGGTGTCGGCATTGCTCTTGCTATGGTAATGATGTTTTTGATCCTTGAAAATCCGGAGTCAAAGATCGATTACGTGACGGGGGTATTTGATAACAGCGCGATGCTGATGTATCTCAGCAATATGATCACTGACAAAAAGTGCCTCTTCCTGGTCGCGGTCGACCTGTCGGATGTGCGGCGAGTCAACAGCAGTTATGATGTATGGACAGGCAATGAAGCGCTTCATGAAGCAGGGGCTTATCTTTTGAAATTCGGGAACAGGAAAACATGGATATTCAAAATGACCGGTCCGAGGCTGCTGTGTATCACTGATAACAAGAACGACTATGAAAGCATAATAAACGGTGTCGAAAAACGTTTCTGTGATCCATGGGAGACGTCCAAAGCGCAGGTATATATAAAAGCGACGACAAGATACTACGCGAACACGAAATTTTTCTCATCACCGCAGGAGATCGTCAATTTTATCGATCTCACTTTTGATTCGATGGACCACCTGGATCAGGGAACATGCAGACCGATAGACAGCGAGATCCTTAATAGAGCAAAAAGATTTGAAGAAGTGGAAGCCGCGCTAAGAAGCGCGCTTATTTCAAAAGAAGAATTCTATTTGAATATCCAGCCGATATACAATACGGAAACCGGACGCTTCGGCAGCGCTGAAGTTTTATTGAGGTTCAACAGCAAAGAATTCGGAATGATATCGCCGAACGAATTTATAACCGTAGCCGAGAGGACAGGCCTTATATTCGATATCGACAGAATGGTAGTAAGAAAGACCTGCCGCTTCATACAGACTCATCCGGAGTTATCGGAGGCCGGAGTCAAATTTCTCCAGATCAATCTTTCAGCCTCTGAATTCGTGAAGAACATATATGATGAAATAAGCGCGATCCTCAGAGAATATGATGTCGATCCGAGGTCGATATGTTTTGAAGTGACGGAAACAGCGGCAACTTCCGATCCTGAGATCCTTCAGGAATTTATGAATGATATGATCAGTGACGGATACAGGTTCGCGCTCGATGATTTCGGTACGGGGTTCGCGAATTTGATGCAGACGGTATCGTATCCATTCGAACTTATAAAGATCGACAGGGATTTTCTCCTTTCAGAGAATTCGCGCTCGATGACTATGTTCGACGATCTGCTTCGCATGTTCCCGAAGATGGAACTCGAGACGATCACAGAGGGCGTCGAGACAGAAGAACAGTCGAAAAGAGTGATAGGCCTCGGGGGAAAGTATATCCAGGGATATTACTACTCGAAGCCTCTGTCTGAAGAAGATTTCGTACGTTTTGCCGCATTACACTAATGCGGCGATATTTAAGCGCTTATCCTTATTTTTTCTATAACGTGACGAATATTGTTTTCCTCGATTTTGTATTTTATGGCTCGCATATTGCGGACCATTTTTTCGAGCTCGCCGTTCTGCCCCAGGATCTCTCTCAGCGTGGCTGCCAGGTCGTCGTTTTTGCGGCGCATCACTTTCCCGATGCCGTGCCTTTCTATATACGCTGCGTTGTTCTTTTCCTGTTCCATGAACGGGTCGATGACAAGCATCGGGGTTTCCGTGTAGATGGATTCGAACAGCGTGATCCCGCCGGCCTTTGTTATTATTAGATCCGCGTTTTTCATGAACGCGGCTACGTTGTCTGTATACCCCAGGATTGTAGTGTTCAAGTACTTCCCGGTAAGTGCCTCACGCATGTTTTCATTGAGGCCTGTGATGACCGTTGTATGCAGACCTTCGATTTTTTCTAGCTGCTCCAGAATATCTTCGATACCGGGGATCAGTCCCAGTCCGCCGCCCATGATGAGTATTTCACTGGCGCTGCCGTACTTCTCTTTTCCGCCATGTTTGAATGCCTGCCTGACGGGAACGCCTCCAACGAAGATCCTTTCGGCAGGTACGCCTTTTGATGAAAGTTCGGATTTTGATATCTCATCGCCTGCAATATAAGCATTGGTGGAATCCGATATCCATTCACTGTGTGATGATATGTCAGTGATACAAGTAATGTAAGGTATCTCATTTCCGGTGTTTTTTTTATACGCGCCTATATAGCGCGAACCCACGGGCCATGTAGATACGAGTATGTCCGGTCTATGTTCATCCATAAGACACTGGAATCTTTCAATGAACCACGCTTTCAGCGGCATGGATGCCGATCGGCCGTCAACACAGTTCAGAGCATTATATAGCTTATTGAATTTGCCGGCAATAAGATCGAAACCGCTGTATATGAGTTTGCTCCATGCGGGGAACAGGTATTCAACAAGATCCACGACATCTGTTGTCACATCATCGCGTCCTTTTTCAAGTTCTTCTTTTACTGCCTCCGCCGCGGAAATATGCCCCATACCGAATTTTCCTGTTAAAACTAATATCCTCATAAGCTTCCTCCTCGTTTTCGGTAAATTTATCTTAAAGTTATTAACATGGAATAAACCAGGCCTTAACTGAGGATTAAAAGAATATAAAAAAAAGGAGCACTTTCGTGCTCCCTGGATCATTTAGTTTTTGAGTGCCTGCATCGGCGCCGGTATGTGGCCGCCTCTCTCTATCATTTTTGACGGAGAAGATGTGTTTACCTTCATGACAGGGCCTGTACCGAACAAGCCTCCGAATTCAAGCTCTTCGCCTTCTTTCAGACCTATCGCCGGGATGACTCTGACAGCGGTAGTCTTGTAGTTGACCATACCGATCGCTGCTTCATCAGCTATCATAGCGGAAATGACTTCAGCAGTCGTATCTCCCGGGATGACTATCATATCGAGACCGACGGAACAGACCGCAGTCATAGCTTCAAGCTTTTCTATCCTGAGACACCCTGTGCGCGCGGCGTCTATCATGCCGGCATCTTCAGTCACCGGGATGAATGCTCCTGAAAGTCCGCCGCAGTTGTTCGCGGCCATTAGACCGCCCTTTTTGACAGCGTCGTTCAGCATTGCGAGCGCGGCAGTAGTACCGGCAGCTCCGCACTGGCTGAGACCAACCTCTTCAAGTATATGCGCGACTGAATCTCCGACAGCCGGAGTAGGGGCGAGAGACAGATCGATGATCCCAAAAGGGACATCAAGCATCCTTGACGCTTCGGCTCCTACGAGCTGACCCATCCTCGTGATTTTGAACGCGGTCTTTTTGATCACGTTGGCAACTTCTCCCATATCGGCTTTATCGTCGAGATCGGCGAGGGCCGCTCTCACGACGCCCGGTCCCGATACGCCTACATTTATGACGCAGTCAGGTTCGCCCGGTCCGTGGAATGCTCCCGCCATGAACGGATTATCTTCAGGCGCGTTGCAGAACACTACGAGCTTCGTAGCACCGACGCACTGATCGTCTTTTGTGAGCTCCGCGCAGTCGCGTACGACTTGTCCGAGAGTTTTCACTGCATCCATATTTATCCCGGCCTTTGTACTTCCGACATTGACCGACGAACAGACGACATCTGTCTGAGCGAGCGCCTGAGGGATAGCTTTTATAAGCTCTTCGTCCCCGGGCCCGAATCCTTTCTGTACAAGGGCAGTGAAGCCGCCTATGAGATCGACACCAACATCCTTTGCCGCTTTATCGAGTGTCTTCGCGTATTTGATCGGATCGCCGCCGGATGCTCCGAGAAGCATAGCTATCGGTGTCACCGAAATACGTTTGTTGACGATAGGGATGCCGTACTTTTTTTCTATCGCTTCACCTGTCGCGACCAGGTCATGAGCCTTGGTCGTGATCTTTTTATAGACCTTTTCGCAGGAAACATCTATGTCTCCGTCGGCGCAGTCGAGAAGGGAAATGCCCATTGTTATAGTCCTTATATCGAGCGCTTCATCTTGTATCATGGTCACTGTTTCCATGATATCTGTCATATTGAGCATTGTTTCCTCCTTAGATCCTGTGCATGGCATTGAAAATGTCTTCATGCATCACATGTATTTTCATAGTCGGCAGTTTTTCCTCGAGTTTTCCGGCCATCGCGGAAAGATCCGCGTTCAGATCACTTATATCGACTACCATGACCATAGTGAAATATTCATCGAGTACCGACTGTGTCACATCGAGCACGTTCGCGTTGCATTCCGAACATGTCGTGCTGACTTTCGCAAGTATGCCGACCATATCTTTGCCGACTACTGTTATAACTGCTTTCATATTTTTACCTCCGTTCGCTTCAGCGCGATAATGAATCATTTTAACATAATATATGTATTGTCCGCAAGACTGTTATCGGCGCGGAAATGCAGCGATAACGCGGGATATTTATTTTCGAGCCAGCGGCGGTTGACCGCTTTATGCCCCGACATGTTTGAAAGACACCTTTCGCATGACGTGAAAGTGATGTCGATGAGACCGTGATCTGACGGCGGACCGTTTTTGCCAAAATGCTCTTCGATCTGTTTTTCCATATCTTCTTTCGCGATCTCTCCTTCGACGAGCTGCCTGAACGCCGGGTGATAAGTGTGTCCGAGGTCTGAGCCCGGTGTGATAAGGTCTGTGCTCTTGAGTCCGACGCGCATGATTTCAATGCCGGCATCGGCCAGTATCCTGTACATGTCTTTTGATATATCTACCGCGTTTTCTACTCCGAGCGGTGTGTAAGTCCCGTCGTGCAGCATGGAAGCGAGCTCGGTACCTTCGAGTACGACAGTAGGGTAGATACGCGCGAGTTCCGGTTTTAGTTCTGCCGTTTTTTTCGCTGACATGATATCGAGTTCTTTCGTATCTCCCGGAAGCCCGACCATAAGCTGAATTCCGAGATCGAATCCGTATGATCTGATAAGCTCACACGCCTTGTATACGCAAGCTGTATCGTGGCCGCGCTGAGATCTAAGAAGTACATCATCGCTGAATGACTGCACACCGAGCTCGATCGCGCCGACTTTATACTTTTTCAGGTTTGTCAGTATCTCATCGTCGATGTAGTCAGGACGTGTCGAAAGATGCAGATGTGATACGCGTCCCGCTTTGACGTACTCATATCCGATCTTCAGATATTTAGTCTGCAGATCTATCGGGATGGCCGTAAAACTTCCGCCGTAAAACGAAATTTCAACATTTTCTATCCCGCGTTCTTCTATCGTGGAGAGCCACGTGTCTATTGTGTTTTTTACTTCTTCTCCGCTCACAGGGACCGTCCTAGCGGTGATCGCGTTCTGATCGCAGAATACGCATTCATGAGGACATCCGAGATGTGGGATGAAGACCGGTATTATCGCATGTTTTTTC
>CALDNM010000084.1 GCA_937915045.1 uncultured Clostridia bacterium | reverse complement strand
ACAAAAAACTCATCTCCGCCTTCTGTGCTGATGCCGAGTTCATGCAGCGCGAGCGCGACTCCGACCACCTGCGAGATCGCGCGGTCACGTCCCACTTCATGGAACTGCACTGTGATCCTCTTCATCTGATGCACTTTCGCTTCCGCCGTAGCTATCACTGTATATATGGCTATCGCGGTCTTCTTGACAGGCTCGTCTATTGCGGCGTGTCCTATTATATTTTTGACGTCGTAAAATGTCCTGTGCCTCATATTGTGCTTATGTGTATATGAGTGACCGTTCTCATCCATGTGAACGTGAGCCTCTTCATGCTCATGGCCCATGTCGCTCCCCGGATAAGTCTCGAGGCGAAGAGCTTTTATCCCTTCCTCTATGTAGTTTTTATCCGCGCCAAGTTCTGTCAGCGCTTCGAGCACCATATCACCGGCGACTCCGCTCGTCGCGTCTATATATATCTTTGCCATTGCCGTTATTCCCTTCCGCTTCCCATATGATTTATCTTTGAAGCGAGACACGCAGCCCCGTATCCGTTGTCAATGTTGACGACTCCTACTCCGTTCGCGCAGCTGTTTAGCATCGAGAGGAGAGCTGAAAGTCCCTGCAGATTCGCGCCATAACCTATACTCGTAGGTACCGCTATCACCGGCGCCTTCACGAGGCCGCCGACAACGCTTGCAAGCGCGCCTTCCATGCCCGCGATCACTATCACGACATCGGCGTTCTGTATGACGTCCAGTCTTCCGAACAATCGGTGTATGCCTGCGACTCCGACATCATATATCCTGTCAACTGTGTTCCCGAGGATCTCGGATGTGAGTGCCGCTTCTTCAGCTACCGGAATGTCCGCTGTCCCGGCGGTGATCACCGCGATGCGTCCATCAGTATCAGGTTCTATGTTTTTCCTGACCAGTATTATCCTCGCGTCATCGTAATACTCACTGTCCGGCATGAGCTTTTTCACTACTTCAAAATTCTCCGGCGTGGCCCTTGTAGCCATGATATTCTCCGAAGTCTCGGAAAGTTTGACCGCTATCTCCGCGATCTGTTTTGAAGTCTTGCCCGGGCAGTATATCGTCTCCGGCGCTCCCGTACGTTCTTTTCTGTCGAGATCGAGATCCGCGAACGGCATCACCGCTTCGCCTTTTCTTATCTCCTCCGCGGCCTGTTCCGCGCTCATTTTCCCGGAAGCTACCTGGTCGAGGATCTGTGTCATTTCTTTATTATCCATCTTTTTCTCCGCTCATCTACAAATATTTCTTCAGGAACGTCCGCCTGTGTATCGGGCAGAGTCCCAGTTTTTCTATTCCTTCGAAGTGTGCTTTCGTCCCGTACCCTTTGTTGCTTTCAAAAGCGTATCCCGGATACTTCTCCGCGTACTTCACCATCATCGCGTCTCTCGTCACTTTCGCGAAGATCGATGCTGCCGCGATAGACACGCTCTTGCCGTCGCCCTTGACTATAGCTGTCTGATCGATCCCAAGGTCATCTATAGTAACAGCGTCGAACAGTACGTGATCCAGTCCCGCGCCGGTCCTCTCCTCCAGCATCTTCACGGCTTTTCCGACCGCTGTCCTCATCGCGCCTTTTGTGGCTTCGAGAATGTTTATGTCATCTATGACTTTTTCATCCGCCATGCCGAGGCCATACGCGATGGCTTTTTCTTTTATTAATGGAGCAAGCTGCTCGCGCTTTTTGGGAGTCAGTTTTTTTGAGTCATCTACTCCTATAACATCGAAGTCTTTGGGAAGTATCACGCATGCCGCTACTACAGGCCCCGCGAGAGGTCCGCGTCCGACTTCGTCCACTCCTCCTATATATGAAGCCCCCTGTTCATACAGAGCTTCTTCGTATTTCTTCATCTGAGCCAGCTTCAGGCGCAGCATTTCTTCACGTTCAGCCTTCTTCATTTATTCCGCCGGTCTTTCCAGAGTCACGCGACCGATCTTTCCGGCGCGGAACTCATCGAGGATCGTCCTTCCGGTCCTCTCATAATCTATTCTTTTCCCCGACATGATGAATCCTCTCTTGAGAGCTATGGCATCCATCACTTCAAGCGGCTCTTCACCAAGTTCATCGAGTTTGTATCTGGCTGTTATAAGGTCAGCGTAATCTTTCATCAGCACTTTGATGAGTTCAAACGCGAGATCGCTTGTGTCCAGTATCTCATCTTTGATGGATCCGCAGAACGCGAGGTCCAGTCCGACCTTCGGATCTTCAAACTTCGGCCAGAGTATGCCCGGCGTATCAAGAAGCTGCATGCCGTTCTTGAGAGTCAGCCACTGCTTGCCGCGTGTCACTCCCGGTTTGTCTCCTACCTGCGTGCTCTTCTTCCCTGTCATCCTGTTTATCAAAGAGGATTTTCCTACATTCGGAACTCCGACTATCATCATCCTGAAAGGTCTGTTCGACGCCTTTTTGCTGTTCTTCTCCGCTTTCATTTTTTCAAGTTCTGAGAAAAGAGCCTTCACGCCGCTGCCGGAGACACAGTTCATCTGTACCGGTCTCACACCTTCACCGCTGAGTTTCTTCATCCAGGCTTCGTTTGCGTACCCGTCTGACAGGTCGCTCTTGTTGAAAGCGATGACACGAGGCTTCCCAGCTGTTATCTCATCGATCACAGGATTTCGGCTCGACACAGGTATCCTCGCGTCGATCACTTCGACAACCGCGTCGACAAGCTTCAGGTTCTCTGTTATGAGTGCCCGCGTTTTCTTCATATGTCCCGGATACCAATTGATGTTTTCTATCATTTCTCGCCTCCTGCCGATAAGTATAACATAGTTCCCGCGTACATGAAAAGCGGAGGCCCGAAGGTCTCCGCCATATAACTCATTTTTAAGTTATTCTTCAGTCTTTGCTTCTTCAGCAGGTGCCGCAGCTTCCGCTTCTTCAGTTTTTGCCTCAGCCTTTGCTTCAGCTTCCGCTTTCTGCTCAGCCTTAGCTTCCGAATGAGCCTTCTGCTCTGCTTCGACTTCAGCCATTTCCTTCGCGACCTTGTCAGCCTTTTCCTTAGCGTCTGCAGCAGCAGCAGCCTTTTCCGCGGCTATCTGCTCATCTGTAAGGATCCTTGCTTTGATCTTAGCCGACTTTCCTGTTCTCTTACGCATATAGTTGAGCTTAGCTCTTCTGATATCGCCTCTCTTCACGAGTTCGATCTTATCGATCCTCGGTGAATTGACAGGGAAAGTTTTTTCGACTCCGACTCCCGAAGCAATTCTTCTGACTGTGAAAGTCTCGCTTACTCCGCCGTTCTGTCTCTTAAGAACAAAACCTTCGAAGATCTGGATCCTTTCTCTCGATCCTTCCTTGATCTTGATGTGCACTCTTACAGTGTCACCTACATGAAAATCAGGAATATCATTCTTTTTATATTCATCCGTGATTGCATCTAAAATATTCATCGGTATTTTCCTCCTTCCTTCATAGACGTTCATGGCATTCCATTCGGTTGATGCCCAGAGGACCGCCCGTAGTAACTTATGTATTTTAACACACGAATATCGCTATTGCAAGGGCTTTTCCCTGCTGTACCCTCCTTACGCATCAAAAAGCCGGTGATCTCTCACCGGCCTGATTTCATATTGATCTCTTTAGAGTCCCGATACTCTCACGACAGCCACGAGATGCCTGTATGAGCCGATGCTGCCAAGTATGACACCTGTGCTCGGATCTGACGCGTGGATGATCTTTCCGCCGCCCCAGTAGATCGCCGCGTGAGTGATCGATGATCCGCTGCTGTGATTGAACAGCATGATATCTCCAGGCTGCGCGCATTTTACGGTATTGCCTACGTAGTAACTCTTATAGCCGCTGTAAAGACTCTGAGCCGTAGTTCTCGCTACATGCTTGACACCCTTGACGTGCTTGTATGTGTAATATACGAAACCGCTGCAGTCGAACGCGTTCGGACCTGCCGCGCCATATACATAAGCGCATCCGAGCTTTTTCTTTGCCTGTTTCGTTATCTTGTAAGCATTGGTATTTTTGAATCCTTTTGTGCTCCTCGTAAGTCTCTTCGGAGCTGTGACAGTCTTAACAGTCTGAGCGGACGCGATATACGCCTGTCCATTATAGCTGACCTGTGCCTTGACCGCGAATTTATATTTCTTGCCTTTTGTAAGACCATTCACAGTGCACTTTGTGCCTTTGACTGTTTTGACTTTTGAATAATTTTCTGAAGAAGCCGATGCCTTGTAGACCGTATATCCCGTTGCTCCGGATACGGCATTCCATGAAAGGATCATGTGCCTGCTGGTCTTGCCGACCTGCCATGATATCGATGATGTAGCTTCAAGGCTCTGAGCTGTTGTCTCCGCCTGCGCGGCACTTGTGATCGCGCTTGTCTCAGCGGCGAATGAATCCGCCGGAAAACCGAAACACATAGCGGTCACGACTAATGCTAAAGTAAGTATAATGGTTATCTTTTTCATAAGATCCTCTATTTCCGTTTGATTGCCATCTATACTTTCTTTCTTTTATATGATGACAGAATACTGAACACTGTGGAAATATTACCATTCGGTCACAATCTGTACAATAAAAAAAGGCCAATGTTCACATTATTTTCACATTAGCCTGTTTTCCCATTTTTTGTATATTTGCGCTATTTATCTTCCGGTTCGTTTTCTGTCCCGTTTTCTTTTCTTATCACTACTGTTGGATCTTTGAGCTCCGGACGGACTTTGTTTCTGTCCGTCAGGACTATCACGAGGAACAGGAACGCTACAGCTACAAGCCCAACGCATTCGACGTAAAGCCCCCTGCTGAAAAGGACAGCCGCAACGCCCATTACTCCGGCCATTCCGTAAAGGATGAGAACAGTACGCCTCTGTCCGAATCCTGCCTTCATGAGCCTGTGGTGGATATGTCCCTTGTCGGCCTTCATGATCGGCTGACCGTTGATCTTCCTTCTTATTATCGCGAAAAGCGTATCAAAAATCGGAAGCGCGAGTACCAGCCCCGGTATGAGGACAGCGACTATCGTCGTACTCTTGACCGGCTGAAGTATCGAAAGCGCGGCTATCATGAATCCGAGGAACTGAGAGCCCCCATCACCCATGAATGTTTTCGCCGGGTAGAAGTTATAAGGAAGAAATCCGAGAGCTCCTCCAGCCACAGCCATAAGCAGCAGACAGCCCGGATAATATCCGAAGATGTACGCTACATACGCTATGCACAGCGAAGCTATCGCTACGAGTCCCGCGGCCAGTCCGTCGACACCATCAACAAGGTTGATGGTATTTGTGATAGCTACTATCCATATAACTGTCAAAAAATATGATGTGACTCCCGCAAGGCCAAAATTTCCCGCGCCTGTGCCGAAATAATTATGAAGCACACCTATACTGTCTCCAAACGCGAAAACTACGCTGGCGCATCCTATCTGCGCCGCGAGTTTGACTATCGGTTTCAGGTTTTTATAATCATCGATCGTGCCTTCAAGCCAGATCAGACATCCTCCGACAATGACTCCTATGAGCTTCATCATGGATATCGGTTCTTTTCCGCCGGCCAGCCAATGCATGCTCATAGCAAATACTATCGCCGCCATGGTGCCTATGAATATAGCCGCCCCGCCCAGTCTTGGGATCGGATGTGTATGGACACGTCTATTATCTGTCGGTATGTCCATACCCCCTGTCTTCTCCGCTATTTTTATTGTAAAAGGCACACATATCATCGTGACCGCGAACGCGCAGAAATACACGATAACTACTTGCCAGAACTGTAAATTCATATAATGCTCTCCCGTTTATGCCCTTGGATGCGTTCTGTCGTAAACATCCTTTATTCTGTTCTTCGTGACTGAAAGATATATCTGCGTCGCCGAAATGTCTTCATGCCCCATGAGTTCCTGAAGCGATTTGAGATCCGCTCCATTCTGCAGCATGTGGACGGCGAACGAATTTCTAAGCGTATGCGGAGTCAGCCTGTCACCAAGACCGGCCTTGTCCCCATATGTCTTCAGGAGCTTCCAGAGCCCCTGCCTCGTCATACGTTTGCCGCTCATGTTCACGAACAGAGCTTTTTCATCGACATTTTCTTTCAAAAGCTTGTCACGAACATTGAATATGTAATACTCGACTGCCTTTCTGGCCGGTCTCCCGATCGGAATGATCCTCGCCTTTCCGGCTTCGCCGTTGCATGTATAAAATCCTATTCTTAAATTGACATCCTCAACGTCGGTGGCCACGAGCTCGTTTACTCTGATCCCCGTAGCATACATGAGTTCAAGTATCGCTTTATCTCTTCTTCCCTTCGCATGCTCATCAGGAATAGATAATAAATGCTCCACTTCTTCTACGCTGAGATACTCGATCTCTTTTCTTCCCACTCTTGGTGATTTGATCCCTTCCGTAGGATTGCGGTCGACGATCCCTTCCTGCTTCACGTATGTATAGAGTGCGCGAAGAGAGGCAAGCTTCCTGTTCACGGTAGCTGCCGATTTCCCCTCGTCTTTAAGTCTGAAAAGATATGATACGATCTCGGTGTTTGATACATCCTTCAGATCGTAGATGCCTTTTGATCTTGCAAATTCCTCAAAATGCAGATAATCGCGTTTATACGCTTCCTGCGTGTTCCCCGAACGCCGTTTCTCCGTGCGCAGGTACTCTACAAAACCGTCTAAATACATTTGTCCTCCGATGATCTTTTCGATCTTCACTTTCAAGTATACCCCACATCAATGTGGTTTACAATAACTGCCGCAATTTCGGAGCAGCCATGAGAACGCCTACGATCGTCTTGCCATCGTGGATCTCACCGTTCAGAACTTTATTATATATTTCTTTATAATCATAATTATATATTTCGAGCGATTCATTGAAGTCGAAATCGGTCTCGCCCTTGTGAAGTCCGGTACATAGATAGATATACAGTTTTTCTGTCGTATATCCTACTGATGGATACATGACTGTGAGAAGCTCGTATGAGTCAGCTGTAAAGCCTGTCTCTTCGCGCAGTTCCCGCCTGACTGTTGTGTCCGGTTCTTCGCCAGGTTCTATCTTTCCGGCAGGCGCTTCAAGTATGACCTTGTCAAAAGGTTTCCTGAACTGACGGACCATGATGATCTCGCCTTTTTCGTTGATCGGGACCGCGACCGCGCCGCCATTATTTTCGACGACCTCGCGCCACGAAGTCCTTCCTTCTTTGACTGTGACCTTGTCTTTTCTGAGATTGATCACTCTGCCTTCATATATTCTCTGTGTTTCAATTGTCTTTTCTTCGACAGGTTTCATCTTTATTTTCCCTTCGCCATTTCTATAGTTCTGTTGACCGTAGCCTGCATGCCTTCCATGATATCTTCTGTGAATCCCATTTCAACAAGTTTCTTGTAACCTTCGATCGTGGACCCGCCTTCAGTGCAGACTGCCTTCCTGAGATCATCAGGGGATTCGTCGGATGCCAGTACCATCTTTGCCGCGCCAAGCACTGCCTGCGCCGCGAACCTGACCGCCTGATCGTATTCCATCCCGTTTTTCACCGCGCACTGCGCGAGCGCTTCTATATACATATATGTATATGCCGGGCTGCTTCCGGATACTCCGCCGACAGCGTCTATCAGGCTCTCGTCGACTTCTTCGGCTTTCCCCACGCCTTCAAAAATATCGATGGCTTTCGTGAACGCTCTGTCAGTAACTTTCATGTTTCTGCTGAGTGAACTCATTCCTTCTCCGACCTTGGCCGGCATGTTCGGCATAGCGCGTACGACCATGGTCCCCGCTCCGATATTGTCCTCAAAAAAATTTATATCGATCCCCGCCGCAACGGAGATCAGAAGTTTATCTTCTGTGAAGTCCTTAGCGATGTTCGAGATATTGTCCCTGATATTCTTCGGCTCCATAGCGAGCAGGACCACATCACTGTCCTTTATGAGTTCGCTCATGGAATCAGCAGGAACAGCTCCGGCATCCTCACAAACTTTTTCCAGCTTCGATCTCGTCCTGCTGAAAGCGATGATCTCATCTCCGTTCGCCGAGGCATTTCTGCCATATCCTCTCATGATCGCACCGCCCATATTCCCGGTGCCTATGACTCCTATTTTCATTTCGATCCTCCTGTATCTATCTGTTGAAAAAGAATCCCGTACCGGACGCTTCGCCTTCGCGCGCCTCTGTTATGATATTCTTTTCTGTCCCGTTGAGCAGTATTGTAGGTATCCCATATTCGCCGAGGCGTCTTGCCGCTTCGATCTTGGTATGTATGCCGCCTTTCCCGAACTGGCTCGTGCCGGAGATGCTTATCTCCTGAAGCAGTCCATCGATATCGTACACTTCTTCAACGAGTTCCGCGTCATCGAATTCTTTTGGATTCTTGTCGAATACCCCATCGATATCTGAAAGTATTATGTAACAGTCCGCGTTCCAAAGCTGAGCAGTGAGCGCGCCAAGCGTATCATTGTCGCCTATCGATTTGATCTCATCTACGCTGACTGTGTCATTTTCATTTATTATCGGGACTATGCCTTCATCGATAAGTGTGAAGAGTGTGTTCCTGATATGCAGTGTCCTCTGTTCGTTCGCGAAGTCATCGCGTGTGAGGAGCATCTGCGCTACGTGCGTACCATTTTTCGCGAAAAACTCTTTATACGCCATCATCATCTCGACCTGTCCTATCGCGCAGAGGGCCTGATAATTATGTATGTCTTTTCTCATCATGAGTTTATTGATAGCTCCGGCTCCGAACGCTCCGGCCCCGGATGATACAACTATCGCTTCCTTGCCCCTTGAGATCATGTCGTTTATCTGTCCGACTATGGTCGCGACTGCTTCACGGTCGACTTTTCCATCATCTGTCGCGAGGACATTGCTTCCGATCTTTATAACTATTTTTCTGCTGTTCTGCAGTGTTTCACTAATAGCGTCCATTGCGTTTTTCCCTTTCGATCTTTTACTTGTTTTACGTGATATTATACCACTTTTACGTGATAAAATATATTGTAAACTTTGTGCCGCGCCAAGCCGCGCCAGGTCTGTTTTAATGGCTGCTCGCTCATTTATCGAAAAACTGAACTTTTATCTAAAATTCGTATTAAATGGCTTGCTTTTTTCTTAACAATCTTGTACACTATCTTTGAGGTTATCCCCCTGATAACCTTATTAATCTCTAATCCCAATACCCCTTTTGAACAAAATAGACTGCTTTAGCAGCCTATTTTGTTTTTTGAAAAAGCGAGCGTGTAGTATAATAGTCGCATGGATGTAATAAGAAACACAACTGAATATCCTAAATTCTCATATGCTCCGTTCGATCAGTATTTTGGCAGCGCGAGATGGGGCGTTTTCGACATAGAAACTACGGGACTCTCTCCGTCAAACTGCTCTTGCATCCTTACGGGTCTTCTGATACCCGAAGGTGATCATGTCACGACGGTGCAATACTTTGCGGACTCGCTTGATGATGAGGAGTTTCTTCTTCATGCCATAAGTGAAGATCTGGGAAAGCTCGACATGGTAGTCACGTACAACGGAAGCTCTTTCGACCTGCCGTTCCTGTCGCGCAGATACGCGCGTTACTGCCTCGAAAAAACGCCCGTACCGTATGACCTCGATCTCTTTTCGGTCATCAGAAAACACTCACCGCTCAGGCAGTTCATGCCAAATCTTAAGCAGAAGACTGTTGAAAATTTCATGGGGCTCTGGAGCAGCCGGAGCGACTTGATAAGCGGAGGCGACAGCGTCGGTATGTACTTCGACTGGCTGTCAACGGGCGACACTGAGCTGAAACGCCAAATTCTGTTGCACAACAGTGATGATGTGTTACAATTGTATAAACTTCTCGGTGTGCTGAAGGAATCTGATCTGCACGCGGCTATGACGTCGCTGGGGTTTCCTGTCGCGAAGTCGGGATGCCGGCTGACAGCCGAGGATATAAAGCTGACAAAAAACGAGTTGACGGTGAACGGAGTTCAGGACACGATGCCGTTCAGCGCGGTGGATCAGGGAGACGAAACCGGGCTTCGGTATGACTTCTCCGCGAAAAGCGGAAGGTTCAAAGCCACGCTCCGGCTGATCACGACGCGCGGTGTGACCTTCGCGGATATCGCCGCTCTTGGTCTCAGCGAGACTGAATTTGAAAAATACCCTGGAGAAACGGACGGGTTCCTCGCTCTCAAAACGGACGATGAAGTATTATATGGGCAAATGAACGAGCTCATAATAAAATTTCTTGAAAGGATAATCGAAAAATGGATTACAAAGAAACAGCCAGAAAAGTAAAAGCGGACAGCTATATACTCGGAGGCACTTCCGAAGAGCAGCGCAATGAAGCACTCTTCATGATCGCAGAAGCTCTCACGAAAAACAAAGATATGATCTTTGCGGCCAATGATCGGGATCTCGAAAACGGTAAAGATCTGCCGGGCCCGATTCTTGGGCGCCTTAAATTCGATGAACACAAGCTCTCCGATGTTCTGGCGGGCATAACAGGACTGCGCGAACTCGAAGACCCTGTGGGCAAAGTGCTTCTCGA
>CALDNM010000083.1 GCA_937915045.1 uncultured Clostridia bacterium | reverse complement strand
TCTTAGCCTTAGCTTTGTATTTGCCATATTTAGCTGTTACATAAGCTGTGCCGGCCTTCTTGCCTTTAGCCTTTGTGTATGAGCCCTTTGTCTTTGAAATGCTGACAACTGACTTCTTTGATGTCGTCCATTTTACCTTCTTGAGGTGCTTCTTGCTCAGGCCCTTAGCTTTGATAGTCTTTGTCTTAGCGACATAGACTGTAGCCTTTGTAGGGGAAACCTTGAGCTTCGACGCTGCGTTCGCGCTCTGTGTGAATGCGATAGCAGGTGTGAAGGCAACCATGCATGCTACTGCGAGTACAATAGCAAGTACCTTTTTGGATAAAGTGGTCTTGGTATTAACCATTTTTTCATCCCTCCTAATATTATTTGTTATAACCTATAAGCATGGTATAACTCTTTGACTAATGCTGGTATATATTAGTAATTAAGTCATATTCTGGTATTTACATCAATAAAACAGCGGCAGCCCTTGCAATTAAAAGTTCACAGGGTTTGCCGCATTATAGACCGGCGTATAAAAATATGCCTTAAATTTTAAGTATGCCAACTCGGGGAGAAGAGTTATATCTTTCTTGCCTTATCAGGTCAGGTCATCCAAGCCTTTTGTGTACTTTTCTATCGCCTCCATCTTCTGCTGATCGTCGATATTAACGTAGTACTGCGACGTTACTTTTACCGACGAATGCCCGAGGAGCTTCGACGCCACCTGGATCGGTACGCCGGACCTGCAGAGGTTCGTGCCGAACGTGTGCCTGTACACATGGAACCCTTTAGGCTCAACTCCGATGCTCTCGTAGTAATTCTTGAAGTTGAGTGAGAGCATGCGCTTATCGACAGGCCGTCCGTTCATCGATGTGAAGAGAAGGTCGCTCTCGCATCCGCGGCGCAGCATCTCCTCATCGTGCCAGGCAGTGTGGAGAGAAAGCTCGTCCATTACTTTAGCAGTAACGGGGATCCTTCTTATCCCGTCATTCGATTTAGGAGGCGCGAGCTCGTACCATGTGATATTGCTTTTGCCCGCGAGGTCATGCTTCTTTAAAAGCTGCCTTTCTATATTCACAGCGCCGTTCTTAAAATCGCTCTCCTTAAGGCCCAGTATCTCGGAGATCCTGCAGCCCGTATTAATGAGAAGGATTATCATGAATCTTATCCTCGGGTTCGTGCTGAGGCCTGCCATGATCTTCTTAAGGTCATCATCGGACCACACTTCCACGTGCGATTTCCTCGTGTTTACCGCGGCCGGCGGCCTAACGACCCTCGCGATGTTTATGACATCTGTCCAGAGCTGGAGAAAGTCGTAAACCTTTATGAGTAGATTATTAAGCATCCTGATCTCGCAGCATGGACCGTCGGTCTTATTGTAGAAGAGCTGGAGGTCGATCGCTTGGACGTCCTCGAATGGGATCCTCGTTATTTCGGTCCCCTGCATGTTCAGCCTGTACGCGTTCATGTAATTCCTTTTCGTGTTGAACCTGAGCGTGCGGTCCGGGATGAATACCTCATATATGTACGTCTCGATGAGATCGCCGAAGGGGAGGGTTATGTCGAAACCTCTTGTGGCTTTCTGCCACTCCCTGTACTCCCCGGGCCCTCCGAAATCGCGCGTGATATCTTCCCACTCGCCGCCGCCTATGCTCCTTTTACCTACGACCATTTCCATTTCTTTTCACCTTTCATCCCTTCGCTCCATAAACAAAAATACCATGGAAAAATGTGAAAAAACAGGCTGTGATTTTCTTCCTGGGAATGTGATAATTTCATACCGGCTATATCTCCCGATATCTTGTCCCGCTTTTCCATCTTCTTTTCCTTCCTATATATACCTGGTTTTCCGCTACGACATATATCACTCTAAAGGGGCGTATAGTCAAGGAGATGATGCCATGCTTCTATACATA
>CALDNM010000082.1 GCA_937915045.1 uncultured Clostridia bacterium | reverse complement strand
TGTTGGAATAAAAGGCAGACTGCCTGACGATGTATATAAAGACGCGGACACGTTCATTGAATGGGAGAAGGCTCACAGCGGCGACAAGACCGGCTATACTGAAGGACATAAGGATCTTCTCGATGCGGGCAGCCGCCCTATAGCGCTTCTTCCGGGCGCAGCGAATTTCGACATAATCACTTCATTCACTATGCCAAGAGGAGGGCATCTGGACAAGACTGTGCTTGGCGCTATGCAGGTAGCTGAAAACGGAGATCTCGCGAACTGGCTCGTACCGGGGCAGATGGCGACAGGCATGGGCGGCGCGATGGATATCGTGGCAGGGACGAAGGAAGTCATAATCGCAACGACACTTACTACAAAGAAAGGCGAGGCCAAACTCGTTAAAGACTGTTCTTTGCCCCTGACAGCTGTCGGCGTGGTCAGCAAAGTCGTGACTGAAAAATGTATCGTCGATATCACAAAAGAGGGGTTTTTGATAACAGCGCTGTACCCTGGAGTGGAGCGTGACGAGATCATACGGAGTATAGACGCTGATGTGCGCTTCGCAGATGACATTAAGGACATGGCTGAATAGTGGCAGAATGTAGTTTTTTGCAGAATGGGTCAGATTATTGTATTATTAGGTATAGTGGTTTAATGGAGGTAACACAATGGCTGATTCAGTTATTATAAATTCGGTAGACAGGGCGCTGGATGTGATCCTGTACATGTATAAAAAGGGCAGAGAAGTTTCAGTGACGGAGATCTCGAAGGATCTCGGCGTGTATAAGAGCACGATATTCAGGACGCTCGCGACGCTTCAGAACAAGAGGTTCGTGATGCAGGATCAGAACACAGGGAAGTATTCTCTAGGTGTCGAATTCTACATCATAGGCGCGTCGCTCAACAATCAGTCAGGGCTGATACATCTCGTCAAGCCGTACGCTCAGAAGCTTAATCATGAGTTCAATGAGGCGGTGAATGTGTCTGTGCTGGAGAAGGAGTCGGGAGGAAGTTATCAGAGCGTGATCGTTTATAAAGAAGCGAGTTATCATGGACTGAACGCAAACACTGAGATAGGCTCTGACAATGACTGCTATTGCGCGGCGATCGGGAAGTGTCTTTTGGCGTTCACTCCGGATATAGATCTTTCTGTATATAAGGAACACAAAATGCAGAAGTACACTGACAAGACGATCACTACTATCAGCGGTCTCAAGAAAGAGCTCGCTAAGGTCCGCGAGGATGGCTACGCGATGGATGATGAGGAAAGAGAGAAGGGGCTTTTGTGTATAGGAGCTCCGATCCTTATGAACGGCGAAGCGCTTGCGGCGATAAGCATCTCGGGTCCGGAGAGCAGGATGAGGAGCGATCTGGAACACAAGATCGAGTTCGTGAAGAGCATCGGAGAAAAGATCTCGCTTGAGATCTCCGCGGATCCGGAGACATGGTAAAAGAATATTGATGAACAGGCGCTGCTGGGGAAATGGTCCCGGCGGCGCTTTTCTGCTCTTATGGTTGAAGCGAAAGCCGGAATTGGTGTATGATCAATGTAAGCATATTTTACGCGTGCTTGATGTGAGCATATTTGGAGGATATAGAGCGAATGGACCGGGAGCATATAACCGAAATCAGCAAGGGACTTCAGACTGCTTTTGTAAATAAAAACGTCGCGTCGAATTTGGCGTACAAGCCTGAGTTCGTTTCGAATAATTATGAAGAGGGCCGTAAGGTCCTTTCTACTATTGAGTCGGAACTTCTTAACTGCGACGGGTTCGCGATCATCGTGGCATTTATCACGATGAGCGGGATCACGCCATTACTGCAGACGTTCAAAGAACTCGAAAAGCATGGGACGAAAGGGATGATCCTTACTACGGATTACCTTACATTCAGCGAGCCTAAAGCCCTTGAAAAACTTGAGGGCCTCAATAATATCGAACTCAAAATGTACTGCACTGAAGACGGCG
>CALDNM010000081.1 GCA_937915045.1 uncultured Clostridia bacterium | reverse complement strand
GAGTTCCTCTCATTTTTTGTTTATTTCTGTAACATATGTCTTATCACATTACATTTTTGATGTTAAACCCTTATTTCCCGCATCTCCTGCTCATATATTTTATATACGCTTTTTTTGTCTTCGCTATGCTGTTTGCTCCCATCTCGATCGCCCTGTTGTCATCGAAGACCACCTTTTTCTCATTCGTATCTATCATCCTCACCCTGTTGAAATTCACAGCGCAATATGAATAACACAGATAGAAGTTTTCTCCGCATCCGCTCAGTGTTTTATAATAATCCTGTAATTTCCCCCTAGTCTCTACAAGAGCCTTGCGTATCTTACCTCCCATTTTCTCAGAGATGAAGATGTCTACATCCCTCAGCGACTGCTTGAGTGCCAGGACACTCGATGGATCCACTCTTCGTACGCCGCCTTGTACCGATACACAAAAGTATTCCTGTCCTTCGATCCTGCATATCATGCACTTCCTGATTTGTTGCCTCTCCTCCATTTCAGCCTCCTACATAACATGTTGAAAATAATAATAACAAAAAATTGCGTATGCACTGTATCGCAGTGTACGCGCAATTTCTATTAACTTGTAGATCGTTACGGTCTTCTAGTCTTCCTGTTCTCTTTTATATGTGATATAGTCCTGCTCTATCTCCTTTGCCGCTACAGATACGGGTTTCTCAGGATCTCCATCCTCGATGAGGATCGGTTTTCCGTCGATTATGTCCCTTGCTCTCTTTGCCGCAAGAATGACCAGTGTATATCTGCTGTCCGCTTTGTCTCTTATCTCATTTACTGTTGGGAATAACATTAGATCTCCTCCTTGTATTTATCTATCACATCATAGATGTTCTGCGTGACTCTTGAATGCTCGGCATTGATGATTGATATCACATTGTCTGCCGCTTCATCCAGATCATCGTTCACTACGCAGTAGTCATATTTGTCGATGTACGATATTTCTTTGAGCGCCTCTCCGAGCCTCAGCTCTATCACGCTCTCGCTGTCTGTCCCTCTTCCGATTATCCTGCTTCTCAGCTCCGTCATCGATGGCGGAAGTATGAATATGAATACTCCCTCCGGGAAGGATTCCTTTATATGCATAGCGCCCTGCGTGTCTATTTCAAGGATGACATCGATCCCTGCCGCCAGTTTTTCCATGACATTCGCCTTTGGCGTGCCATAGTAATGCTTGTATACTCTAGCGTGCTCAAGGAAGCCGTCTTTTGCTATCTCGCTCTTGAACTTCTCCGCTGTCACGAAAAAGTAATTTTCGCCGTCGACTTCGCCTGCTCTCGGCGATCTCGTCGTCATGGAGATCGAATACTCCACGTTTTCCTCTTTTTCTATGACTTTTTTACAGATGCTGCCCTTTCCGACACCGGACGGTCCCGAAATGACCAGCAGACGTCCCTTGCGCATACTTGCTCCTTTCAGCGTGTGATATTATAACATTTATTTCCTGCATTTTCAAGGAACGCAGCCTTTTACTCTATGTTCTGTACCTGTTCACGGATCTTTTCAACTTCTGCTTTTATATCCAGCATATATTTTGTTATATCGAGATCGTTTGCTTTAGCTCCTATGGTGTTCGCTTCCCTGTTCATTTCCTGGACGAGAAAGTCGAGTTTTTTCCCTACAGTACCGCCGCCGTCGAGAATGCTGTGCAGCTGCGATATATGGCTGTTCATTCTAACGAGTTCTTCTGTGATGCTGGCTTTGTCCGCGAATATCGCGGCTTCGAGCATGATCCTGTCCTCGGACACGTCGACTGTACCATCAACAAGCTCACTGATCCTCGCTCTGAGTCCGTCAGCGTATTCTTTCTCTATCTGCGGCGCGCGCTCCTTTATTTTCTCAGCGTAGCTCTTTACAAGGTCCGCTCTCATGCTGAGGTCTTCAACGAGTTTTTCACCTTCGACGCCCCTCATCTTATCGTGCGCTTCTAACGCTTTATCAAGAGCTTTTCCTATCGAGTCTTTTATCTCGTCTTCATCCTCTACGCTCGGGATCACCTTTATCACATCAGGCATCCCGGCGATGAGAGGAAGCGAAACGTCTCCCGAAAGGCCGAACTGGTCCTTCAGGCGTGTAAGATTCTCGATATACTGCTTTGCGGCCGGCTCATTGAGTCTGATCTCAGTATCCGCTTCAGTGATGCTCTCGACGAGGATATTGATCTCCGTCTTGCCTCTCTTGATAGTCTTTTTCGCGGCCTTCTTCACGCTGTCTTCAGCAAAAGAATACCTCCTTGGCATCTTCACATAGATGTCGCTGTAACGATGGTTGACGGATTTCACTTCTGCCGTGAACGTTCTTTTTCCGTCCGAATATTCGCCTCTTCCGAAGCCTGTCATACTTTTTATCATACAATTTTCTCCTTTTTTCAATTTCAATTTATGATAACAGAACAATTATATATTATTTGAAACAATTGTAAAGTGCATGGGCGGTGACAAAACCGCGGTGTCATGATAATATAATCAGGAACGAAATATGGTGAAAGAAGGATCATATGGCATTCGACGGATTGGTAGTCAGGGCACAGGCCCGCGAACTTGACGCGGCTCTCACAGGAGGCCGTGTAGAAAAAATATATCAGCCCGGAAAGGACGAGCTGATTTTTTCGGTACGCGCGGCATCAGGAAAGATCCGTGTCTACGCGTCATCGAACAATACGCATGCCGGTATCTTCATTACCGCGGACGATTACGACAATCCCGTGAATCCGCCCGGATTCTGCATGCTCCTCAGGAAGCATCTCCAGGGAAGCCGTATAGCCGGTGTCACCCAGAAAAATATCGAAAGGATCATCGAGATCGAATTTGACGCTCGCGATGAACTCGGTTTTTCTGTTCGAAGAAAACTCATTACTGAAATAATGGGCAAGTACAGCAACGTGATCCTCCTGGACGAGGGCAGCGGAAAGGTCATAGACAGCCTGAAGCGGATATCATTCGATGTGAACCGCGTGCGTCAGATCCTTCCGGGGCAGATATATGAATATCCGCCGGCTCAGAAGAAAATTGCATTCGATTCGGTGACTGAAAAAGATATCGTCGGCTGCTGCCTGGCTGCGTCCGAAAGCGGTACCCCCCTTTCGTATACGCTTCTTTCCGACATAGGAGGCATCTCGCCGCTTATCGCTCGTGAACTTGCCGCGGAAGATGGCGGTGCCGATCCCGCGGCTTCCGAGATATACAGAAGGATCACAGCTATGTCAGAAGCTGCCGATTCCGGTGATCTGGACTGCGCCGTATACGAGAACAGCGACGGCCTCCCAAAGGATTTCCATGTAGTCCCGCTCACTGAATACGCGGACATATATAAAAAAATCGATTTTGATACTGTTAGCGAAGCTGCTGAGTATTATTTCCAGCACCGCGAAGCTTCGAGCCGCGTCAGGCAGAAATCGAGCGCTCTTCGGACATCCGTTTCACGCGCGCTCAAAAAGCAGCGTCTCAAAAATCAGCGCTTGTCAGACGACCTGCTCAAGGCGGAGAATTCCGACAAGTATCGTCTTTACGGAGAACTCCTGACAGCGAATATGCATCTGGTAAAAACGGGCGACAAAGAAGTCAGCGTCACGAATTACTATGACAATAAAGAGATCACGATACCTCTCGACGAAAGATACGCCCCGGCGAAGAACGCGCAGATCTTTTTCAAAAGATACGCGAAGGCAAAAACGGCTGTCAAAGAGAAGAAAAAGCAGCTCGAGGAGACTGACTCAAATATCGAATATCTTACTTCTGTCGAAGCTTTTATCGACAGCTCCGAGAAGACTGAAGACATAGATCAGATAAGGGAGGAACTTGAAGAGTCCGGTTTCGTGCGCAGGAAAAAGCAGCGCGGACTGAAGAAAAAGCAGAATCCTCAGCCGTTCATGTACACTACGTCCGACGGTCATGAAGTCCTCGCCGGCAGGAACAACCGCGAGAACGATTTTCTGACTTTCAGGACAGCAGGCCGAAATGACATTTGGTTCCATACCAAGGACATCCCCGGCTCACATGTCATCCTCTTTACTAAAGGAGAGAAGCCGAGCGATTCATCGATATTCGAAGCGGCAGCTATAGCGGCTTACCACAGCAAAGGGCGCGCGTCGGAAAACGTGCCTGTCGACTACACTGAGATCCGTTATGTCAAGAAACCGAACGGCGCGAAGCCCGGCATGGTCATCTTCACAGATAACCGCACAGTATTCGTGACACCGAGGCGTCCGGACCCCGCAGTGCCTGATAAATAGAGACTTTTCAGACATTATCTATATGCCATATTACCTTTTTAACACTTCTTATTACCTTTATTGGTTTTTGTATTGTGAAGATAAATTCTTTCCGTATAATAATAATCAGCACGGGTTTTAGGGCAGGGAGAAAAAAGAAGAAATCATATCGTAATTGATATCTAACGGAGGTATACGGCAATGGAAATGATCGAACCAGCAGTGAAAAAGCACACGCGTTGCAGCATATGCGGGCGCAGATACGGGACCGTACCGTTTATGAAAGGATATATTTGCGAAGATTGTTTAAGCTATATCATCGATAATATGTAATATACGGCAGGTCCGGAAAAGCAATGCAACAACATTCCTTAATGAATAATGACAAATGACACGCTCTTTGACCGTGCACACACCCAACTAAAAACAGGGCTCCCCACCCTGTTTTTTCATTACTGCTTTTTATTTCTGTATTTCTGACGCCTCGCGGCTTTCTTCTCTTTTTCTATGCGTTTTTTTGTGCTCGGTTTCATGATCGAAAACCCGAAACGTCCGATCGGCTCTTCTTTTATTCCGAAGTACTCGCCGTGTACTGAAGCCGCGAAGCCCGCTTTTTCAAAATGTACTTTGCCATCTTTAGTTATCAGATCTTCGCTGACAGTGACGTTCACGATCTCCGCTATGAACATATCATGCGACGGGAGTTCCTTCTTGTCTATGATCCTGCACTCGAGGCTTACCGGACTCTCCGCTATCGAAGGACACTTTACTTTTTCTGAAAGCGCCGGTGTAAGTCCTGTCTCTTTGAATTTATCAAAATCGCGTCCTGACTTTACTCCGCACCAGTCCATAGCCTTCGTAAGTTCTTCCGTGACCAGATTGATCACGAACTCACCTTCCCGCTCTATTATGTCATGACTGTATCTTGATTTTCTCACCGATATATAGCACAGCGGCGGTTCTGAGTTCACTATGCCGGTCCATGCTATCGTTATTATATTCTTTTCTCCGTCCATGTCGCCACACGATACCATCACGGCAGGAAGCGGACTTTCGAGCGTACCTGCTCCAATACTTTTTTTCATTTTTGTTTCCTCACTATTATGCTATATTCCTGAGTTTTGTCAGCGTTTTTTCAAAATCCGGCGGAAGCTCAGATCTGAACTCCATGTACTCGCCCGTCACCGGATGTATAAATCCAAGAAGATACGCGTGCAGCATCTGCCCTTCTATACCAAATGGATTTTTCGTTGGCCCGTATAGTTCATCTCCAAGCAGCGGATGATTGATGTATGTCATATGCACTCTTATCTGATGCGTCCTCCCGGTCTCCAGGCGGCATTCCACGAGAGTGAACTTCCCGATTTTTTCCAGTACTTTGTAATGGGTTATCGCGTCTCTCGCGTTTATTCCTCCAACCGACTGTCTCATCCTGTTTTTCCTGCTTCGGCCAAGAGGCTCGTCCACTGTCCCTTCCTCTTCTTTGAAAGCGTTGTACACGATCGCTTTATACCCTCGTGTTATAGAATGCACCGCCAGCTGAGCCGCCAGGCTCCTGTGCGCTACATCGTTCTTCGCTATCATAAGCAGGCCGCTGGTATCTTTGTCTATCCTGTGCACTATCCCCGGACGCACCACACCGTTTATCGACGAGAGACTGTCACCGCAGTGATACATGATCGCGTTGACCAGCGTCCCGTTTCTGTTCCCTGGCGCCGGATGCACGACCATCCCTTTTGGTTTGTTCACTACAAGGACATCGTCATCCTCATACACGATATCAAGAGGTATGTCCTCCGCTTCTATCTTCATCTGCTCAGGTTCAGGTACAACGACCTTTATCTCATCATCTGCCTGCACTTTATATTTTTTTGAATCACAGCGCTCACCGTTTACCCGGACGTTCCCGCGCGATATGAGTTTCTGCAGATAACTTCTCGATGTTTCAGGCAGCGAAAGAGAAAGCACAAGATCAAGTCTTGTGCCGGCCATATCGTTGTCTATGATCATCTCGAATATCTCTTCTTTTGCCATCTTTATCCTCTATCCATGAAAATGACGTATATACACAGCAGGACACATCCGACCGTCACGCATATATCGGCCAAATTGAAAACAGGCCATATCCTGAAATCGATATAATCGATAACATATCCTGTAGCTATCCTGTCGATCAGATTACCTATACCGCCCGCTATCACAAGCGAAAGCGACGTCATCATGAACCGGTTCCTGTTCTTCAGATGCTTCGTCACATATATCAGACCCACAGCAATGAGCACTGCCGGTATAACGATCAGAAGCGCTCTGTGCCCCTGCAGCATGCTGAATGCCGCGCCGGAATTCCTTACATATGTTATATTCACTAAACCGCCGAGGAGAGCCTTACTCTCACCCGGCGTCATATTTGAGTCAACTAAATATTTGAGCAGCCTGTCCGCGGCGGCCGCTGCTGCTATAATGAAGTAATATACCAATTCGGACTACTCCCCGTCCCTGTGTGACAGATCGACGATAACTGTCTTCCTGTCATCAGCCTGATCGTTTATTTCGATATCGGGAGCATCCTCGATGTCTTTGAGATCATCCATCGAAGTCACTTCTATCTCGTCAGGGACTTTCTGCTTTTCAGGAGATTCCTTTACTGATACAAAATCTTCTCCAAGCAGATCTTCAAGTTTATGATCCCCGAGATCCTGCTCGATATCCATATCATCGCTGCTGAATCTCGCAAGTTCATCTTCAAGCATCTTCTTGTACCTGTCTCTGAACGAATTGAATCTCTTCTGAAGGTTCTTATGCTCACTGACAAGCTTCACTGCCTGTTCTCTCGCTTCTCTTACAGTCAGATCAGCGTCGAGTTCAGCGTTCTTTATGATCACATCCGCTCTCTTCTCCGAGCTTGCCGAGATATCGTTCATCAGTGACTGCGCTTTTTCGAGCACCGCTACGATCTCTCCTTCCGATCCCTTGTATTTTTCAAGGTCATCATTGAGAGCGGCGATCTCTGCCTTAAGGCGCACATTCTCTTTCACGATCTTCTCAAGATCAAGTGTGATGAGATCGAGGAACATATCGACTTCCTCTTCTTTATATCCTCTGACGCTTCTAGTAAATTCTTTGTTCTGTATGTCAAGCGGTGTGATCATATCCTACCTCCATGTATCACTGTTGTCTGTGGACGACGGTGCTGGCGATGATGAAAAATCAAAACCTCTGCCATTGTCTATACTTGCTGAAATATCTACATTGTCCGGAGCGAATACAAATATATTATTCGCGACCTTCTGGACATTTCCGTTGAGAGCGTATGTCGCGCCTGACAGGAAGTCGAATATTTTTCTCGCTGTCTCAGAGTCTGTTTTTTCAAGATTGATTATGATAGGTTTCCTGGCCTTCAGCGAATCCACAAGCTTCGGGCATTCCTCGAATCCTTCCGGATCGATCACTACCAATTTGAACGGATTAGTCGCTCTATTTGCCATAGGTACGACTTTTTCCCTCTGTGATCTCTGATAATGATTCCTCGGCTCAACGGATTTTCTTTCTATTTTCTGTCCCGCCTGCTCGATCTCTTCTTCTGTGATCTCGTCGTCATCGATCTCTTCGATCCCTACAAGATCCTTGAATTTGTCCATTACTCCCATAATGACCTCCTTACTTATGCTGTCATGTATTAATAAACTCTGGCGCCGAAAATAGCGGTGCCGACCCGAACCATATTCGATCCCTCTTCCTGAGCCGCGATGAAATCATGCGACATGCCCATGGAAAGATATTTAAAATCAAGTCTTTCGTGTCTGATCTTTCCGAATTCGTCGTACTGTTTTTTCACTTCAGCGAAAAACGGTCTGACATCTTCAGGATCATCCGCAAAAGGCGCTATGCACATGAGTCCTCTTATCCTGATATTCTTACACTGCTCAAGGATATCATGTATCATCTCCCCGGTCTCGTCCGTTGAAATGCCGAATTTATTTTCATCTTCGGCGGAGTTCACCTGGATAAGGATATCCATCGTAAGGCCATGCTGCGCCGCGCGTTTATCGATCTCTTTCGCGAGCTTCAGTGAATCCACTGAATGGATCAGGCTGACCTTATCGATTATATATTTGACCTTATTCGTCTGAAGATGACCTATCATATGCCATCTGACAGGCTTCACACTGTCGTATTTATCCAGGATCTCCTGGACCTTATTTTCTCCGATATCGGTCACGCCGCAGTCAATAGCGACATTGATCTCCTGAGGAGAATGCGTCTTGGTCACAGCTATGAGCTTTACTCCCGGCTTGAGCTGACTTTCGATTTTTTCAAGATTTGCTTTTATGTCCTCCATCTTATTCACCTGCTTTTCTATGATGGATCTTTAAGTATTTCGTCATAGGCTTCCACTGTCTTCACAGCATTGCCCTTAGCATCTGTAAATTCTTCTGAACTGAGTGCCGATTTCTTTCCGTCTGTAGCCAGGACATTCACCTGTACGAAATCATATCCGCCCGTCGTATTCTTGACGTATACCCCGACCTTCTTTTTCTTTGTCGTGATGCATCCGTTGTCAACGATCAGTCCCTTCACGTCTGTAGTAACGATCTTTCCGTCCATCTTCCTCTTTGACGTGAATTCGGAATAATATCTGTTCGTACGTACTATTATCCGCCACTTGCTGCCTTCCTGCGAAATGTCATATACAGTCCCCGGGATATCTTCATCCCCAAGTTCAACTGTCACAGAATTGCCTTCTTCGTAATTGCTTATATCTGACTGCTTTATCCAAAAGCATATATACCAGTTCGCGTTATCACATATCTTGAACAGCGGATCGCCCTTGAGTACCTTTGTCCTTTTGACATTCTTGGTATCCTGGCTCACATCCTTGACCTCGCTGCTGCTCAGTTTTGTCATCGTGTCCGGCGCAAAGAATGTCTCATATCCATCTACATAATATGATATGATGCCCTTTCGCAGGCTGTTTTCCCGCGCGGTCACTGAGCCTTTCCCGAGCCTGTTCAGTATGGCCGCGTAATCCGATGTGGAAGTCTTGGTGCCGCTGCTCGATTTCTTTTCAGCCTGCTCTTTGAAGGACATGACCTTCGCTCCTTTTTTTACGAGTGTTCCTTCTTTCCTGCTGAATGACACCTTCCCATCCGACGCTGCTGTATATACCGTCTCGTCGCGTATGATATAGCACGTCTCCTGATCCGATACTTTGAGTTCACCGGTCTTCACAGACTCAGTCCTGGTGAGTTTTCCCGTCACTGAAGGGATAACAGCTATCACTACATATAGTACGATGACAGCGAGTATGAAGATATATATAGTCCTTTTTTTGAGCTTCGGCATAGACACCCTCCATTTTTATTCTACACCAGTTGCAGTACCTTTTCCACTATCTTTTTCTCGGCCTTAGAGAGCCCGTCGGCGTTTTCGACAAACTTCCGGAACATGTCCGGACGTCTCTCGAGCGTTACTGTAAGAGCTTTTTCGAAATTCCACAGTCTCACTTTTTCGTGATCTCCGGACAGCAGTACCTCAGGCACCGCCATCCCCTCATATTCGCGCGGTTTCGTGTACTGCGGATACTCGAGCAGTCCCGAATAGACCGACTCATCCATTATTCCCGCGCTGTCGCCCAGCACGCCCGGTATCATCCGCGCCACAGTATCGATGAGAACGATAGCCGCCGGCTCCCCGCCGGTCAGGATGTAATCTCCTATCGAGATCTCTTCGATGTCCCACCCTTCCAGGATACGTTCATCTATCCCTTCGTAATGTCCGCATAGTATCACAAGATCGTCTATATCCGAAAGCTCCTCGATCTTTTCCTGATCGAGGATCCTGCCTTTAGGCGACATATACACTATCTTCTTCCGTCCCGCGTCCACGGCCCTTAGCGAACGGAAAACAGGATCCGGCATCATCACCATGCCCGTGCCTCCGCCAAACGGATACTCGTCTGTCTTGTTGTGCTTGTCCTGTGTGTAGTCCCTGATATTCGTGAGCGTCACATTCAGGAGCCCTTTTTCCTGCGCCCTTCCGAGCATGCTCGCTCCGACAGTGGATTCGAACATCTCCGGGAAAAGCGTCAATACATCAATATTCATAACTTCGCCTTACAGTTCCATGAGCCCTTCGATGAGCTTCACGGTTATCCTTTTTTCTTCCGCGTTTATATCGAGGATGAACTCCGGCACGCCCGGTATGAGTATCTCTCTTCCATCCGGCGTTTCCACCTGAAAAAGGTCCTGTCCTGAAGTGTTTGTCACGTCCTTCAGCTTTCCTACTGTCTCTCCGTCTGCAGTAACGACTTCCGACCCCTTGATATCGCGTACGTAATGCACACCATCCGGCAGCTCGTCGAGATCTTCTTCATCCATGAACACGTCTTTTCCGACCGCTTCCTCTGAATCATCCCGGTCATCTATCCCCGCAAGCTTCACTATAGGAGTGGTGCCCTTATAGCGCACACCTTCGATCTCGCGCGGCGTGTCTCCAAGATACAGTTTCTCAAGTTTATCAAAACGTTCCGGATCGTCCGAATAGCTTACGATCTTTATTTCGCCCTTCATGCCCGCGGCATTCACGACTTTTCCTATCTTTATCTTTTTCATATTGTCCCTGATATACATAAGGCACATATACGGATATATGTGCCTCTGCTTTATTGAACTATTTCAACTACGACTTTTTTATTGGCTTTTGTCGCCGCGGCTTTGACCACGACACGGATGGCCTTCGCTATCCTGCCTTGTTTTCCGATCACTTTACCCATATCATCTTCCGCGACATGGAGGCGGATGACAGAAGCCTGCTTCTCGTTCGTCGTCTCGGTCACTTCAACAGCATCCGGATCATCGACGAGCGACTTTGCTATCGTCTCAACTAATTCTACCATTAGCCTTCACCGCTTTCTTTTATAAAATACCTGCTTCTCTGAAAATCGATCTGACTCTCTCTGTAGGCTGAGCGCCGTCAGCAAGCCATTTCTTAGCTTTCTCTTCGTCGATTTTGATGTCGTTAGGATCTGTGAGCGGATTGAAGTATCCGATCTCTTCTATGAACTTTCCATTTCTCGCTTCTCTCTGATCAGCGACAACTACTCTGTAAAAAGGCTGTTTTTTCTTTCCGATCCTCTTTAATCTGATTCTTACCATTTCTGTTTCCTCCTGTGTTACCTAAACATCCTCGGCATCCTTCCGCCGGAATTGTTCATTTGTTTCATCATTTTTTTAGTCTCTTCATATTTCTTGATGAGATTGTTGATTTTGCTTACCGGCTGCCCGCATCCGGCGGAGATCCTTTTTCTCCTGCTGGCGTTGAGCAGTTTTGGTTTCTGTCTTTCCTCAGGTGTCATTGAGAATATGATCGCTTCCATCTGCCGGAACTCAGCCTCGCTCTTGTCGAGGTCCATGCCTTTCATGGCTCCCTGCTGTCCCGGAAGCATCGAGAGCACCTTGCCGATGCCTCCCATATTCCTTATCTGATCAAGCTGGTCGAGAAAGTCTTCCAGCGTGAACTCATTTTTGCGCATTTTCTTTTCGAGCTTCGCGGCTTTTTCCTGGTCCATCTTCGCTTCCGCGTTTTCGATGAGCGTCATCATATCGCCCATATCCAGGATACGCGATGCCATCCTGTCCGGATGGAACGGCTCCAGCGCGTCCATTTTCTCGCCCATGCCGACGAACTTGATCGGTCTGCCGGTGACCTTCTTCGCGCTCAGCGCGGCTCCGCCTCTCGCGTCGCCGTCGAGCTTGGTCATTATGATACCGTCGATACCGAGTTTGTCATTGAATCCCTCGGCCGCGTTCACCGCGTCCTGACCGGTAAGAGCGTCTACCACGAGGAGCACCTCATGAGGTTTTATCTCTTTTTTCAGTCTCGACAGCTCATCCATGAGCTCTTCATCTATCTGCAGCCTTCCGGCTGTATCTATTATCAGCATGTCGAAGCCTTTTATCTCAGCTTCATGCTTCGCTCTCTTCGCTATATCGGCCACATCTCTGCAGTCTCTGTCCGTGAATACCGGCGTGTCGACCGATTTCCCCACGATCTCCAGCTGATCTATAGCAGCCGGCCTGTAGATGTCGCATGCACAGAGCATAGGTTTTTTGCCCTGTGATTTCAGGTATTTCGCGAGTTTCCCGCAGGTGGTCGTTTTTCCTGTTCCCTGAAGTCCTACCATCAGAAGGACTGTGAATCCTGACGACGAGTAAGTGAGCTTGCTGTCTGTCCCTCCCATGAGGTCTGTCAGCTCCGTATTCACTATCTTTATGACCTGCTGCCCTGGGGTAAGACTCTGCATGACTTCCGCGCCCATGGATTTTTCCTTGACCGAAGCCACGAATTCCTTGACGACTTTGAAGTTGACGTCCGCCTCGAGAAGCGCGAGTTTGACTTCGCGCATCGCGCTGTCTATGTCCGCCTCCGTAAGTGAACCTTTTCCTTTCAGGTTCTTGAAGACTCCCTGTAGTTTTTCAGATAATCCCTCGAATGCCATAGGCACCTCCGCTATCCATCGATACTGTCGATGGCCGCCTTTATATCATTGAGCTTTTTTATGAGCTCCCTGCTTTCCTTTTTCTTTCCGTACTCTTCGATGATCTCATCGATGCCGTCATCGGCTTTTTTTATCGCCTTTCTGGTATCTTCGTACTTCTTCATGAGTCCGAGCTTTTTCTCGTATCCCTCAAGCGATTTCTGCGCATTGTGAAGCGCGTCGTATACGCCCTGTCTGCTGATGCCGAGTTCTTCCGCCGCTTCCGAAAGCGAGCAGTTCTCTTCATGGCAGAGCTGTATGACTTCCGCCTGTCTCTTTGTCAGCATGTCTCCGTAGAAATCATACAATAGACTTATCTTTGTGAAATCGTCGACCATGAGTCTCTCCTTCATGACAAGCCATTACACTTGTCGCCGCATACTAATTTACCATATGAGCACCGCGGTGTCAAGGTATTTTGCTTGTCACCGCTGGCTTAAAATTTGCTCCTGTTTTATGATTTTGTGACACAGGAGCGCACTACTAAAATCACGGCTGCCGGGAATGGCCGATCCAATTGAACTTTTCTAATATCCGTCATTCTTCCATTGCTTTTGCTCATTCTTGGTTTTTTGAAAAACTCTCTAATGGACAAATGAAGGTATCTCGTTTTTTTCCATTGAATCGAGTGGGTTTGCGGGGTCGGGCAGCCAGGATCAGGTGAAAATGACCCGATCTGCCCCTCAAAAACTCATTTGAAAGAGTGTCAAACCCGCAACCCCACTCGATCCAATGTAGAATT
>CALDNM010000080.1 GCA_937915045.1 uncultured Clostridia bacterium | reverse complement strand
ATATTGAACATCGTGATGACGATCAGTATCGCCGCTCCGATGACCAGCAGTATGATAAGGAAATATTTAGCGTATTTGCTCAGGTTAGTCAGCGGAGTGAGCTCGCGCTCGTACTGCTGTATATCCTGAGATTCAACTGTGTATTTATCGTCAAGGCCCGCCTTGTGCGCCTGGCTCTCGAACTTCGAATACGCGCTGTAATCAGCAAACGTATAAGTTCCCTGCGTGTTCATAGTCATATCGGCCGACTTCGCGGCCTTCTTAAGAGCCGCGTAACTCATGTAGACATTGTTCGCGTTCGTGCCGCCCATGAAACCGCCGGATGTCCCCGTCGATGAAGAAGATGTAGATGTCGAAGTCTTGTAGATACCAACTACCTTTACCTTGAACTTGTTCGAACTGTCGTCCGGATCCTTGAACGTTATGTAACTTCCGACCTTCAGACTGTTGTAATTCGCGAGAGTCTTGCTGATCACACATGTCATTTCAGTCGTACCCTCGTCGAACATACTTCCTGAAGTGATCGAAGACGTACCGTCTGTGAAGCTCGTCATAGCCGCGTCACTGCTATAGCCCGTTATCGTGAAATCTCCTGAACTGGAATCCTGATTTCCGCTTGGACCGCCGTTCCCGCTGGAACTCGTGACCGCATCGACTGACTTAGCGTCAGCTGACAAACTGCCTGTATAATAGAAACTCTTTACTGAACTCAGTCCCGCGTATTTCTTGAGTTCTGTGAGCGACAGAGACGAACTCTGCATGGCCGACTTCATATCGCTCTTGCTCGGCTTCGAGCTCCCGCTCGATCCTTTTGTTATCTCATCCATGTCCATTGTGATATTCGCGGTAATGGACAATTTCTCAAGTCCTTCTTGCTTAGCAGTGTCTGCCGCCGCGCGTATTGACAGCGCGAGACACGCAGCAAGCGCAATGATAAATATTATCATCCCGAACAACGCGGAACGTCCTTTCGAGCGTTTTATGTTGTTCATAGCGTTCTTGAAAATATACATGTTTTCCTCCGATTCATGCTGAAAAATAATATAGTGTATAATACAAATGTTCTGTCTTGATTTGACAAACGTTTTATTAAATAATAATTTCAAAACCTTAAATCAACCTATAGTGACAAAAGCGTACTGGAAAAAATCTCGATATATGGTATTCTATGAACTATGAATAAGAAAAAGAAACATACGAAAAAACGCAGACATGTGACTTTAAAAAAGATAAAACTGTCACCGAAAACACGCAGGATCATCGCTTTAGCGATCGCTTTACTGCTTGTCATCGTTGTCATACGAGGTATATCCGTAGTATACAAAGCTTCCAATGTCCCGAAAGTGACTAGTGACTCGATAGACTACGAGATACGCGGAGTCGACGTGTCTTCATATCAGGGGACCATAAACTGGCAGACACTCGCGAATCAGAATATCGCGTTCGCGTATATAAAAGCTACTGAAGGCTCATCACACGTCGACAGCAAATTCTCGACAAACTGGACGAACGCGCAGAAGACTGACCTAAGGCTCGGCGCTTATCATTTCATGAGTTATGAATCATCAGGCGAAACGCAGGCGGAGAACTTCATCAACACCGTCCCTAAAACGAGCAACATGCTCCCTCCTGTGATAGACGTTGAATATTACGGCAGTTATTCCGCGATGAATATAAGCCAGACGACTGTCGATACTGTACTGGAGCCGCTGATCAAAAAGATCAAAAGTCATTACGGCATGAATCCGATCCTTTACACGACACCGTCCATATACAAGAGATTCATCAAGGGCAAATACGACAACGACATCTGGATCGCCGACAGCACCTTTGCGCAGCCGCTTTCAGGCGGAAAGAAATGGACGTTCTGTCAGTACTCTTATAATGGGATCATGAAAGGTTACAGCG
>CALDNM010000079.1 GCA_937915045.1 uncultured Clostridia bacterium | reverse complement strand
GAAAATTGTTCAGGCTCGCGGGCGAAGATCAGCGCAGAAGCGGTATGGCCACGACGCTTGTGGCGTGCTATATAAGAGAGCAGAAAGCCTATGTGGTCAATGTAGGCGACAGCCGCGCGTACATAAGGCGCGGAAACGATCTTTTCCAGGTGACAGAGGATCATACCTACGTCAACAGTCTGGTAAAACTTGGTGTGATAACACGCGATGAAGCGAAGGTCCATACTAAGGGGAATGTCATAACAAGAGCAATGGGCGCTGAGGAAGATGTTGAGCCTGATTTTTATCAGACGGATCTGGAAGATGGAGATATAATACTTCTCTGTTCCGATGGTCTGTACGGTGAAGTCGATGATGATAATATCAATCGTATAATAGGGGAAGAGAACAGTATGGAGAATCTGGCGGACAGACTCGTTCGCGCGGCAAATGATGCCGGCGGCAGAGACAACATAACAGTGATATGTCTGCGTATAGGAGAAAGGAGTACCGATGAGCAGTAAAGTGATAGCAGGGAGATATGAGCTGCTGCAGAAGATCGGCGACGGCGGGATGGCGGTAGTCTATAAGTCGAGAGACAGACTGCTGAACAGATATATCGCGGTCAAGATACTGAAACCCGAGTATTCGAATGACGCTAAGTTTATAGAAAACTTCAGAAAGGAATCCCACGCGGCAGCGAGCCTGTCGCATCCGAACATCGTGAATATCTATGATGTCGGCAAAGAGGGAAACATAAATTATATTGTTATGGAACTGGTAGACGGGAAACCGTTAAGCCAGATAATACAGGAAGACGCGCCTATGGATTACCGGCGCGTGATAGAGATCACCAAACAGGTGGCGGCAGGTCTTGGCGCCGCGCATAAGCACGGCATAGTCCACAGAGATGTAAAGCCGCACAACATCCTGATCAGTTCAGACGGTATAGCGAAGATAGCCGATTTCGGCATCGCGAAAGCTGTCAGCACGACGACGATAGTCGACGGGACGAATCAGCAGGTCATGGGATCTGTCCATTACTTCTCGCCGGAGCAGGCAAGAGGCGCGTATGTGGACGCGAGATCCGATATATATTCACTCGGTATCGTTATGTATGAGATGCTGACGGGAGAAGTCCCATTCGACGCGGACAATCCTGTATCGGTCGCGCTCATGCATATCAACAATGAGATAACACCTCCGTCACAGCTCGTGCCGAATATCCCTCCTCAGCTGGAGAGGATAGTCATGAAGGCTACTGATAAATATCAGAACAACAGATTTTCCACAGCGGAGGAAATGATAGATGCTCTCAACAACATCGAATTCGTCACACGCATGGTCGGCCCGGGATCGGTACCGCCGGTGAACAGCGCTAAGAACAATGACCGTGATGATTATGACGATTACGACGATGATTATGATGATGAACCGGAAAAACCGAAGAAGAAAAAGAAAAAGGGCAGCAAAAAGAAATGGATAATACTGGCGGCAGCTGTCGCGGTAGTGGCAGTCCTCGGTGCTCTTTATATGACCGGTATCATAGGCGGAAAAATCATTACAGCACCTGACCTTACAGGACTTACTATAGAGCAGGCTGAAGCAAAATGCGACAAAGTCGGGCTCAAGGTCGAGGCTACAGAGTATGAGTACAGCGACAGTTACGCGATCGATGAGATCACGAAACAGGATCCGGCAAGCGGAGACAAGACAAGAGAAGGCAGGACGATAAGCGTCACGGTCAGCAAAGGCGGAGAAGCCGGGACTGTACCTAATCTTGTAGGGAAGTCGAAAACTGAGGCGGAGACACTGCTTGAAAAATATGGATTCAAAGTAGGCGACGTCACATACAAGACGAGCGGAGAGAAAAAAGATACTGTCATAGAACAGACTCCGGGAGCCGGTGACGAGACATCACCGCATTCAGAGATAGACCTTGTCCTTTCAAACGGCAAGGGCGAAAAGGAAGGCACTGTGCCTTTACTGACGGGACTTTCGCTGTCGGCGGCCAAGTCCGCGATAACGGCTGCAGGGTTCCAGGTAGGAACAGTATCACACGCGGCAAGTTCGAATTACAGCAAGGGTACGGTCATGGCGCAGCAATACGCGTCAGGGTCAAAGCTCACTGAAAACTCGACGATAGACATTACTGTAAGTACGGGAAGCACATCATCGGTAAGTTTGTATATAAGTTATGACAAGGCGCAGGATGACGTGTTCTACATGACGGTCACGGTGTCAGATGACAACGGGACCAGGAATGTAGTCTCGAATGCTCAGAGAAAGAAGAGCAACGGCGGTGAAACACTGAAGATAAAAGGAAGCGGATCGGGGACGATCACTGTTATCTTCGATGACAGGACCGTGATGAAACGTTCGGTCGACTTCGATACAGGTACGATCAGTTGATGAAAGGACTCATCGTGAAAGGAATAGGCGGATTCTACTACGTCAAAGCGGGGGAAAACGTCTATCAGTCCAGAGCAAGGGGGATATTCAGAGATGAAGGAATAACCCCAATGATCGGCGACAGTGTCGGATTTGAGGTCCTCGATGACGGGGACGCGGTCATAGATGAAATATATCCGCGGAAAAATTTTTTCCTGCGTCCGCCTGTATCGAATATAGAATTGATGGCGGTCGTGACAGCGGCGGCGAAACCGAAGCCGAACACGGTCATAATAGATAAATTTCTGGTAGCGGCTGAGAAGGCCGGGACGGAGATAATAGTCTGTATAAACAAGACGGATATCGGGGATCCCGTAAAGATACAGGATCTCGCGGATATATATAAAGGCATATACCCGGTACTCCTGCTTAGCGGGAAAACGGGTGAAGGCATAGATGAACTGAAGAAATACCTCGCAGGAAAAAGATCGGCATTCGCGGGAGCTTCGGGCGTCGGTAAATCGACACTGCTGAACAGACTGCAGCCGTCGATAGGCGCCGCGACAGGTACTGTGAGCGATAAAACGAGACGGGGCAGGCATACAACTCGGCACGTGGAGATATTCGACATGGATTTTGGCGGCATGATATATGATACGCCGGGGTTCACTTCATTTGACACGGCCGATGTGGAACCGGAAGATCTTCAGTATTTCTTCCCGGAGATAGCGGAATACGCGGGGAAGTGCAGATATGACAACTGCAGACATCTGAAGGAACCGGAGTGCGCCGTAAGAGGTGCCGTGGAGTCAGGAGCGATAAATCGTTCCAGATATGATTCATATGTCACACAGTACAATGAAATTACTGAGAGAAACAAATATTAAAACAGATATGAAAGGATACAGGATGAAAGAACTGGCGCCGTCGATACTGTCGGCAGATTTTTCGAAACTCGGAGAACAGGTCAGGATGACAGAAGAAGGAGGAGCTCAGCTAGTACATTTTGATGTTATGGACGGGCATTTCGTACCGAACATCAGTTATGGCGCTGTGGTGCTCAAAAACCTTGCCGGGAAAACATCCATTCCTTTTGATGTGCATCTCATGATAGAGAACGCGGATGATTATATCGCGGATTTTGTCACTGACAGCACGAAATATATAACAGTGCATCAGGAAGCGTGTACGCATCTTCACAGAACGATGTCGCATATCAAGGAGCTTGGCGTAAAAGCAGGGGTGGCGATAAATCCCGCGACTCCGGTGAGTTCACTTGAATGCGTGCTGGAAGACGCGGACCTCATACTGGTCATGTCTGTCGATCCGGGATTCGGAGGTCAGAGTTTTATTGAGAAGACTCTTGAAAAAACGGCAGCGCTGGATAAGTTGAGAGATGAGAACGGCTATGGATTCAAAATAGAAATGGACGGCGGGATCGGTCCGGACAACCTGGACAGAGTTCTGTCGGCAGGGACGGATATTATCGTTGCCGGTTCTTCGATATTCAAGTGTGAGGATATCAGGGAGAGGACCGAACTGTTTTTGAATTTGATGAGGAAATAATATTCCCCTCAGAGGGAAAGAAGGAGCAAGCGTATATGCGTTCTGATAAAACATATTATACGGATGATGAGATAAGCAAAGAGATCGCGAAGGAAACCGGATCTTATTATACTGTGGATCCTCCGAAGATGGACGACTTCGAAACCGTGTCGTCAGCCGGAAACGGGAATGGCGGGGATAAGAAGCCCCCTGCCCCGGGAGCGGGCGATGCAGGATCTCCGATAAAGCGCAGAAAGAACAAAAAGAAAAAAGCCGGAGGCGGCAGAAGCGGACGGATGGGCGGAGGCGACGGGCCTAAAAGGCACAGCATGAAAAGGACCGTCACGATAGTCATAGTGTGTCTGATCGTCATGATCGGAGCGGGCGCGGGACTCGCCTATAATATAATCCTGAATAAACTGGACAGCATCCAGCACGATACATCTCTGAACACAAAAGATCTTTGTATCAGTGATGAAGCAAAAGAAGGACTCAAGAATTATACGAACATCGTTTTGTGCGGTATCGACGATCGGAAGGGCGAGGACATCGAGCACTGCAGGTCGGACGCGATCATCATCGCGAGCATAAACAACAAGACAAAGGATGTCAAACTCATTTCTGTCCTGAGAGATTCTTATCTCCAGCTCGATGAGGACGGTACGCTCAATATAGACAAGGTGACTCACGCTCACGCTTATAATGGTCCAAAAGGGCTGATAAGGGCGCTCAACAGGAACCTTGATCTCAACATCACGAATTATGTGAGGGTCGACTGGGCTACAGTGGCGGATACAGTAGACGCTATGGGCGGACTGAGACTGAACGTGACATCTGAGAATATAAGTGAAATGAACAGATATATCGCGGATACGAACAAGAGCCTGAATGGCAGTACAAAGCAGATAACTCACGCGGGTTATCAGACACTGAACGGAGTACAAACCGTTACTTACTGCAGGATAAGGCACGTTGACGGCGATAATCACAGAGCAAAGAGAATAAGGGCAACGATCAATGCAGCGATGAAGAAGGCAAAGAAGATGGATCTCGCTGATCTGAATAAGGTCGCGAATACAGCACTTCCTGAAACGAAGACGAGTCTGAGCTCAACGACGCTGATGAATATGCTGGTCCACCTGAACTCATACAATATGGTAGGAAACCAGGGGTGGCCATACGAGTATTATTCCGGGATGATAGACGGAGTATCATACGATGTTCCGATCACGCTCGAATCTAATGTGGTAGAACTCCATAAGAAGATATTCGGTCAGAGCAACTATCAGTGCTCCTCGACAGTACAGGAAATAAGTCAGGCGATCGCGGAGAAATCAGGCAAATATGAAAAGGACTCAAATACGATCACGTCTGAAGATGTGATGGACTGATCATTGAATACGATCGTTAAAAGTGTTATTATCAGTGAGCCGGTCAATAACGGCCGGTACGCTGTGGCTATATAAAAAAGGATGATATGGAACTTAAGAATCTTATAAAAGATCATATAGTATGGCGCCATCAGATATTCAAGCTGGCGAAATCGGATCTTATAAAAACATACAGCGGAGCGGCTCTCGGTTGGGCCTGGGCTATAATCAAGCCTGCCGTCACGATATTTGTATACTGGTTCGCGTTTTCTATAGGCCTTAGGCAGCGTGCCGGGATAGAAGGATTTCCGTTCTTCCTGTGGCTGATAGCCGGTATAATATCATGGTTCTACATACAGGAAATGCTGACACAGGGGACAAACAGCATGAGGAAATACAAGCACCTCATAACCAAAATGAAATTCCCGGTCGGCACTATACCTACATTTGTGAGTATGTCGAAGCTGGTGGTGCACCTGGTGCTGCTGCTGATAGTATTTGTGATATATATAGCTTTTGGTGAGCCGCTTACGATATATTATCTGCAGCTCCCGATATACATGCTGCTTATGTTTCTTTTCTGCACAGGCTGGACGCTCTTCGGATCTGTCCTTGCCGCAATAAGCAGAGATTTTTCGAACCTTGTCAAGTCATGCACGACGGCACTGTTCTGGCTGTCGGGGATCATGTGGCCGGTGACAAAAATACACAGCCATATCGGCAGGATGATACTGAAGGCCAACCCTATAACATTCACTGTTGAAGGATACCGAAACTGTTTTGTCCATCATGTATGGATATGGCAGGAGCCGAAAGAACTGCTGGTATATCTCTGTGAGCTGGTCATAATGTGGATACTCGCGCTGTGGGTATTCAAAAAGCTCAAGAAGGATATGCCGGACGTATTATAGGAGACCATAGATGTCAAAGGACATAAAAGAAGAAAAAAAAGAAAAAGAAGATCCGATCATTGAATTCAGACACGTGACAAAGACGTACAAGCTCTATAAGAACGACAAGAAACGTCTGATGGCTGTCTTCAACAAGAGGATCAAATATATACCGAAGAAGGCGATCGACGATCTCTCGTTTAAAATAAATCGTGGAGAAGCTGTCGCGTTCCTTGGAAAGAACGGAGCCGGGAAATCGACTCTGCTGAAGATCGTCACAGGTGTCACATATCCTACATCGGGAGAGGTGATAGTGAACGGGAGAGTAAGCGCTCTTCTCGAACTCACTGCGGGTTTTGACATGGAGATGACCGGACGTGAAAATATATATCTCAAGGGCCAGATAATGGGCATACGAGATCAGGAGATACATGAGCTCGAACAGACGATAGTGGATTTCGCTGATATAGGCGAATATATCGATCAGCCTGTCAGGAGCTACTCAAGCGGGATGAAAGCCAGACTTGGCTTTGCTATAAATATAAATACGCACCCTGAGATACTCATCATAGATGAGGCTCTGAGTGTAGGCGACAAGGCTTTCAGGAATAAATGCGTGACCAAAGTCAATGAGATCATGTTCAGCGGTGATGTTACACTACTGTTTGTAACTCACTCAACAAGTATGGCTCTTGATTTTTGCAAGCGCGGCATCCTTCTCAAAAACGGCGCGCTCGTATATGATTCGGATATCGAATCAACGGTCGAGCTGTATGAGAGTGCTATAGAAGTCAAGTCAAAAGAGAAAAAGGAGAACGCGTGACAATCACGCGGGTAAAGGTAGTGATCAAATGGAACAGACTAAGTTGAAACTCGTATTGTTATTTGGCGGGACTTCTCCGGAGCATGATGTGTCGTGCAACTCGGCGGCATCGGTGCTCAGGAACATAGATATGACCAAATACGAAATATATGCGCTCGGAATAACCAGAGAGGGTAAATGGATGCTGACCAACGCGTCTCCTGATGAGATAGCCGATCATCGCTGGGAGAAAAAGCTGGGGAACAAAGAAGCAACTATTTGCCCGGACAGAAGAGTACATGGAATAAGGCTGAAAAAAGGACAGGAAATACGTGTTGACGTAGTTTTCGATATAATACACGGACAGTTTGGAGAAGATGGAACTATGCAGGGCCTGCTGGATATAGCCGGTCTGCCGTATGTTGGAGCCGGGACGCTCGCGTCGGCATGCTGCATGGATAAGGAAGTCACGAGAGATGTTGCCAGGAGGCTCGGGATCAAATTCGCGGCATGTTATACGACGGACAGATTCGGGTTTTCACAGGCTCCTGAAAAGGAACTTGCGGCCATCGAAGAATTCTTCGGCGGCAAATATCCGCTATTTGTGAAACCGGCAAGCGACGGATCATCAGTAGGGATATCCAAGGTCCGCAACCAGATGGAACTGTTCGAGGGGATAAAACTAGCGGCGACTGAAGACTTCAAGATCCTGATCGAAGAAGCGATAGTGGGAAGAGAACTTGAAGTAGCGGTACTTGGAAACAGGACTCCGCACGCTTCACCGGTAGGAGAGATCCTGACCGCGAACGAATTCTACGATTATGACGCGAAATACTCGAACCCGGCGTCAAAGACGAGGGTCGCGGATGACCTGCCTGAAGGCAAAGAAAAAGAAATACAGGATGACGCGGTCGAGATATTCAAGATCCTTGGATGCAGAGGACTTGCCCGTGCGGACTTCTTCCTTTCAAAGGACAATGAAGTCGTATTCAGCGAGATAAACACTCTGCCGGGATTCACTAATATCAGCCTTTACCCAAAACTTTGGGAAGCGGCCGGGATCGAATACAGGGACTTGATCGATAAACTGATCGAGTTCGCTATGGAGGAGATATAAAATGGCAAAAAATATTAACTGGGAAGACGCAGAATACAGAAAAGCATTCAGACATACGACGTCTCATATTATGGCACAGGCTATCAAGAGGATCTGGCCGGAAGCGCAGCTCGCTATAGGGCCTGCTATCGATGATGGATTCTATTATGACATCGACATTGAGCATAAGTTCACGGATGATGATCTGAAAACCATTACAAAAGAAATGAAGAAGATCATAAAGGCGGGTTATCCTCTCGAGCATTACACTCTGCCGAGAGAAGAGGCTCTTAAATTCTGGAAGGACAGGAATGAGGATTACAAAGTTCAGCTGATCGAAGATCTGCCTGATGAAAAGGAACTTTCATTCTACAAACAGGACGATTACGTCGATCTCTGCGCGGGACCGCACGTCGAAAAGACAAGCCTCATAAAGGCTTTCAAACTGACAAGCATCGCCGGAGCTTACTGGAGAGGCGATTCCAACAACAAGATGCTGCAGAGGATCTACGGCACATGTTTCCCATCGCAGGAAATGCTCGATGAGCATCTCAAGATGATCGAGGAAGCGAAGAAGAGAGATCACAGGAAGATCGGAAAAGAAATGGAGATCTTCGAGATGCATGAGGAAGGCCCGGGATTCGCGTTCTTCCTTCCAAACGGCATGATACTGAGGAACGAACTTACTTCATGGTGGAGAGAAGTCCACAGGAAGTGGGGATATGACGAGATCATGACCCCTATGATCCTTAATGAACAGCTCTGGAGGACTTCAGGCCACTGGGATCACTATAAAGACGACATGTATTTCACAAAGATAGATGATGAAGACTACGCTATCAAGCCTATGAACTGCCCTGGATCGATACTGATCTACGGCAATAAGATCCGTTCATACAGAGACCTGCCGCTCAGATACGCGGAACTCGGAAGAGTTCACAGACATGAGCTTTCCGGTACATTGCAGGGCCTTATGAGAGTAAGATCGTTCGTACAGGATGACGCGCATATGTACTGCACGATGGATCAGGTCAAAGAGACAGTTCAGTCTGTCGTAAAACTGATCGATTACATGTACAGCGTATTCGGTTTCAAATATCATATCGAACTTTCAACAAAACCTGAGAATTCGATGGGAACGCAGGAAGAATGGGATACAGCTACAGATGCTCTGAGGGACGCTGTAGAGGATCTCGGCCTGGAGTATACGATCAATGAAGGCGACGGCGCTTTCTACGGACCTAAACTCGACTTCCACCTTGTCGACGCGCTCGGCAGGACATGGCAGTGCGGCACGAATCAGCTCGACTTCCAGATGCCTCAGAGATTCGATATTTCATATATCGGGCCTGATGGTGAGAAGCACAGACCTGTCATGATACACAGGACAGTGTTCGGATCGATCGAAAGATTCCTCGGAATACTGATAGAGCATTTCGAAGGCAAGTTCCCTCTCTGGCTCGCTCCTGTACAGGTCAAACTCCTGACAGTCACAGAAGAGCAGGGCGCATACGCGAGAGAACTGGCTGAGAAGATGGATGACGAGTACGGCTTCAGAGTCAAGGTCGACGACAGGAACGAGAAGATCGGCTACAAGATGAGAGAAGCAAGGCTCGCTCGCGATTCCTATATCTGTGTTATCGGAGACCAGGAGATCGAGGACGGCACTCTGTCGGTACGTTCGATCAAGAAAGGCGATCTCGGCACTATGAAGATAGAAGACTTCGAAAAGAAACTTCGTGAAGAGATCGATACAAAGGCGCTGTAACTATGGGGATCTTTGACAGACCGGATAAAAGCCTGCCATGGCGCGACGGAGTGTTTCTGACGACAGCCGGCTCATCGCTCGAGGCCGATATCATCGCGTCGAAACTCGACGCTGAAAATATCCCGTGCGTGAAAAACTATCGCGGCGCGGCGAACTTCATGGAAGTGGCGCTTGGAGCCAACACTATTCAGGACATAGATATCTACGTGCCTGAGAGCACTCTCGAAAAGGCGAAAAAAGCTCTCGAGACTGTGCCTATAGATGACGACTTCGAGGAAGCCGGACCGGACGACGATCCG
>CALDNM010000078.1 GCA_937915045.1 uncultured Clostridia bacterium | reverse complement strand
CTTATCTCACCTCCTTCCCGCGCCATACCGGCCGGAGAGCGTAACAGCACGCTTTCGAGGTTTGCCGGCCGCATTATCAAGCGCTACGGAGAAAGCGAAAGAGCGCATGATCTGTTCCTCGAGGAAGCTTCTAAATGCGATCCTCCTTTAAGCGAAAGAGAGCTTTCCGTCATATGGAAAAGCGCTAAAGGCTTCGGAAGAAAAGTCGCGGGAGAAAAAGGATATATACCTCCCGAGGAATATGAGTTTGAAAACGGATCGCTCATGCCTTCCGACTTCTCGGATATCGGCCAGGCTAAGGTGCTGGCCGGTGAATACGGGAATGAGCTCATATACACATCCGCGACGGGGTATCTCCGCTACGACGGAACGAGGTGGGACGAGTCGAAGCAGAAAGCCGTGGGAGCGGCGGAAGAGTTTCTGGACCTTCAGTATGAGGACGCGAAGGATGAATACATTCTGGCGGCGAAGGCTCTTACAGATTCCGGGATAGATCCTCTTCTCGTATCAGCTGGCGGAAGAGCTCTTGAAAAAGTGATAACGAGCGATCTTATACCGGCATATAAAAAGTACCTCGCCGCAAATGAATACAGGAAGTTTGTTTTGAAGCGCCGTGATATGAAGTATATTGCGAGCGCTCTTCAGGCTGCAAAGCCGATGCTCGAAAAGGACTATGAGGATCTTGACAGTGCTCCCTATCTTCTCAACTGCCCCGACGGAACGTATGACCTCCGGAAAGGGATGGCGGGAAAAAGAGATCACTCGCCGTCCGACCTCATAACGAAAGTTACGGCCGCATCCCCTTCAGACGAAGGAAAGGATCTGTGGCTTTCTTCGGTAAGAACGACGTTTCAGGGAGACCGCGAGCTCATAGACTACGTCCAGATGATAGCCGGGATCGCCATGATAGGAGAAGTAGAGCTTGAAGCCCTGATAATATCCTACGGTGAAGGGAGCAACGGGAAGTCGACATTCTGGAACTCGGTGGCTGAAGTCCTCGGTTCATACAGCGGAACGATATCCGCTGACACTCTTACAGTCGGCTGCAGAAGGAACGTGAAGCCTGAGCTTGCTGAGGCAAAAGGCAAGAGACTTCTTATCGCCGCTGAACTTGAAGAAGGGATGAGGCTGTCTACCTCAGTCGTGAAGCAGCTCTGCTCGACAGATAAAATTTCGGCTGAGAAGAAGTATAAAGATCCGTCGAGCTTCGATCCGACGCATATGCTTGTTCTCTATACGAACCACCTCCCGAGGGTCGGAGCTATGGATTCGGGCATCTGGAGGAGGCTCATCGTTATCCCGTTTACAGCTAAGATCGAAGGTAAAAGCGATATCAAGAACTATTCGAAATACCTTGTCAGGAACGCCGCGCCGTACATCCTTAAATGGACGATCGAGGGAGCGGAAAAAGCGATCGAAAGAGGCTGCAGCATCCCTGCTCCCGCGTGTGTGCGTGACGCTGTAAAAAGGTACCGCGAGGAGAGCGACTGGCTCACGCATTTCCTTGAGGAATGCTGCGAGACGGGAGAAGATCTCAGCGTGCCTTCCGGCGAACTTTATGAAAGCTACAGGGCATTCTGCTTAAGGACAGGAGACTTCGCGAGGAGCACCAGCGAGTTCTATTCGGTGATGGAACAGC
>CALDNM010000077.1 GCA_937915045.1 uncultured Clostridia bacterium | reverse complement strand
ATGGAGCCGACATTCAAAGGATACGGAGGTTTCCCGGCGAGTGTATGCGCTTCCATAGACGATGAAATAGTACACGGCATCCCTTCAGCGGACAGAGTCCTGCGTGAAGGTGAAATAATAAGTATAGATGTCGGCAGTACATATGAAGGCTATGTAAGTGACGCGGCCAGGACATATCCGGTCGGAGAAGTGAGCGAAGAGGCAAAGAAAATAATCGATGCCGCGGAGAAAAGCTTTTTCGCCGGTCTGGAATACTGCAGGCCCGGCAATCGGATATCGGACATTTCCCACGCGGTGCAAAGTGTCGCGGAAAAGGCCGGATTCGGCGTGATAAGAAATTACGTCGGACACGGTGTTGGACACGAGATGCATGAAGAACCGCAGATCCCGAATTACGGGAGACCCGGGAGAGGTCCGAGGATAGCAAAAGGCATGTGCCTTGCTATAGAACCGATGATAACAGCCGGATCATACAAGTGCAGGACACTTGACAATGACTGGACTGTAGTTACGGAAGATGGCGGACTTGCCGCGCATTATGAGAACTCGGTCGCAGTGACGGATGGAGAACCGGAACTGCTCACGTTATAAGAAAGGTACAGTTTATGGCGAAGAAGGATGTAATAGAAGCAGAGGGCGTTGTTGTAGACGCACAGCCGAACGCAATGTTTGTTGTAAAGTTAGAAACCGGACACGAAGTGCTTGCACATGTATCCGGAAAAATAAGGATGAACTTCATCAGGATACTTCCGGGTGACAAGGTCAAGGTCGAATTATCACCTTATGATCTGACACGCGGCAGGATCACATGGAGAGAAAAATAGTGGAGGTTTAAGATGAAAGTAAGATCGTCAGTAAAACCCATGTGTGAAAAGTGCAAGGTGATCAAAAGAAAAGGCAAAGTAATGGTCATTTGCGAGAACCCAAAGCACAAACAGAGACAGGGTTAGAAGTTATATTGATTGCCGGGAGGCAAAGAACATCCCGTTTATATTGCTGCACTTGTCCCCATTTCAGAATGAAATGGATGGAAATATTATATATTCCAGTTTCAGAATGAAATGGACAAAGTGAATAAGCGACGGAAGATGGGAACAGGAGGAACAAAATGGCTCGAATAGCCGGAGTGGACTTACCAAGAGAGAAAAGGATCGATATTGGTTTGACTTACATCTACGGAATTGGCAGAGTTTCATCAGCGAAGATCCTCGAAGCCGCGGGCGTTGACCCAGCGACAAGAGTAAAGGATCTCTCAGAAGATGAAGCGGGTAAGATCAGAAAAATAATCGATGCTGATTACATGGTAGAGGGAGATCTCAGAAGAGACACATCTCTCAACATCAAGAGACTTATGGAGATCGGATGCTACAGAGGCATCAGACACAGAAGAGGACTGCCTGTAAGAGGACAGAAAACAAAGACAAACGCTAGAACACGCAAGGGGCCTAAGAAAACTGTAGGCCGCGCGAAGAAAGTCGTTGAGTAAAGGAGGTAGAGCAATATGGCTAAAGCTGTTAAAAAACAGACAAGAAAAAAGAAAAAAGAGCGCAAGAATATTGAAAAAGGCCAGGCACATATCCAGTCTACTTTCAACAACACACTTGTTACTCTTACAGATATGAGCGGAAACGCTTTATCATGGTCGAGCGCAGGTTCGCTCGGCTTCAGAGGATCGAGAAAATCGACTCCTTTCGCGGCTCAGATGGCTGCTGAAGAAGCGGCAAAAGCTGCTATGGAGCACGGACTCAAGACCGTAGAAGTTTATGTAAAGGGACCGGGATCCGGCAGAGAAGCTGCTATAAGAGCGCTTCAGGCAGCAGGTCTTGATATCACTCTCATCAAGGATATCACGCCTATACCGCATAACGGATGCAGGCCACCAAAGAGAAGAAGAGTCTAGCTGAAAGGAGGAAGAAATAATAATGGCAAGATATACAGACGCTAATTGCAGATTATGCAGAAGAGAAGGATGCAAGCTTTTCTTAAAAGGCGAAAGATGCTACAGCCCTAAATGTGCACTGGAAAAAAGGAATTTCCCTCCCGGGCAGCATGGACAGGGCAGACATAAGGATTCCGAGTATGGTATCCAGTTCCGCGAGAAACAGAAGGCAAAGAGGTTTTATGGACTTCAGGAAACTCAGTTCAGGAATCTGTTCGATAAGGCCACAAGGCAGAAGGGCAGAGCCGGTGATAACCTGCTCATCCTGCTCGAAACAAGACTTGACAATGTAGTGTTCAGACTTGGATTCGCTTCATCGAGAAAAGAAGCGAGACAGCTCGTTACTCACGGACATTTCCAGGTGAACGGAAAGAAAGTCGATATACCGGCATATACAGTAAAAGCCGGAGACGTTATCAGTGTCAAGGAAAAGAGCCAGAGCTCACCTAAATTCAAAGAGATCAAAGACATGGCGATCACAGTACCTTCTTGGATGACTGTGGATGTCGAAAAACTCGAGGGCAAGGTACTGAACCTGCCTGTAAGGGATGACATCGATACACCTGTTGCTGAGCACCTGATCGTTGAATTGTACTCCAAGTAATAAGGGGTAGATACTGATAAGGAGGATTTTTTAATGATAGAGATTGAAAAACCTACAATTGAATGCATATTGGATGAAGACGCTAATTACGGAAAGTTTATCGTAGAACCTCTGGAAAGAGGATACGGGACAACTCTGGGAAATACTCTGAGGAGAATACTTTTCAGTTCTCTCCCGGGTGCCGCTGTGACATCGATCAAGATCGATGGCATACTTCACGAGTTCTCAACTATACCGGGCTGCAAGGAGGATGTGACGGAGATAATCCTGAACCTCAAGAAGCTCGCTCTGAGACTCAACGGCACTGACGAAACTAAGCGTGTCATAATAAATGCTGCAGGACCTAAAGAAGTCACGGCGGCCGATATAATCGGAGATGCGGATCTTGAGATATTCAACCCGGATCTGCACATCGCGACTCTTGAGGATAATGCGACCCTCGTCATGGAGATAAATATCGCCAAGGGCAGAGGATATGTTTCTTCGGATCAGAACAAGACGGAGAGCACACCGATAGCTGTTATTCCTGTAGACTCGATATATACACCTGTCAGAAAGGTGAACTTCACTGTCGAGAATACGAGAGTAGGACAGGTAACGGACTATGATAAACTCATACTTGAGATTTGGACTGACGGTTCCATCACTCCTAAGGAAGGTGTCTCGATCGGAGCAAAGATAATGCAGGAACATCTGAACCTGTTTATCCAGCTTACTGAGAGCACTGAAGGTATGGAGATAATGGTCGAAAAAGAAGAAGACCAGAAGGAAAAAGCGCTTGAGATGACAATTGAAGAACTTGAACTTTCAGTTCGTTCGTTCAACTGCCTCAAGAGAGCATCCATCAATACCGTTGAGGAACTTACACATAAATCCGAGGACGATATGATGAAAGTCAGAAACCTCGGAAAGAAATCGCTCGATGAAGTCAAACTGAAGCTTGAAGAGCTCGGACTTGGACTCAGAGAGACTGACGATTAGAAAGGAGTGAATGACATGCCAGGATACAAGAAATTAGGCAGAGATTCGGCACATAGAAAAGCTATGCTCAGAAATCTTGTGACTGATCTTCTCAGAGAAGAAAGGATCACGACTACAAAAGACAGAGCAAAAGAAGCCAGCAGAGCTGCGGAGAAGATGATCACTCTCGCTAAGCGCGGAGATCTTCACGCAAAGAGACAGGTTCTCGCGTATGTTTACGACAGAGATGTCGTAGTCAAGCTTTTCGACGAGATCGCGCCAAAATATGAAGACAGAGACGGAGGATATACAAGGATCCTCAAGCTCGGACCAAGGGAAGGCGACAATGCAGAGGAAGTATTCCTCGAACTCGTCTAAGAACACAGATATAAAAAACTGCATCTCTGAGATGCAGTTTTTATTTACACTGAAATATATAAGTGCGCCTGTTATTTGCGCTTGTCTTTGTCTTCAGACCCGTCAGTCAGGTCTTCCTCAGGAGGAAGTCCTGCGAACGCTTCTTTGGCCGCGCTCTTTTTGTCTGACCACGCGACCCATTTTTCAAAGAAGAGTTTCAGTATACCTACGACAGGAACAGCAAGCACCATCGCGAGAAGCCCGCCGAACTTTCCTGCCATGAACACAGCCAGGAGTACAAGCAGCGGATGCAGCCCGGTGTTGGAGCCGACAACTTTAGGATAGATGATATTGCCGTCGACCTGCTGTATGATAAGCAGTACTACAACAGCTATCAGACCATGCCATACGTCCTGCGTAAGGAGCCCTACGATGAAAGCAGGTATCATTCCCAGGATAGGACCGAAGTACGGTATGATATTGCATATACCGGCAAATATACCAATGAATACAGCAAATTGCAGACCGATGATCGAAAGGCCCACAGAAGAGAGTATCGCGACTATAAGGGCATCCAGAAGGACTCCTCTAAGGAATGTCGAGAGAACTGTGTTCACGTCATTAAGTGTATCGTTGACGGATTTTGCCTGCTTAGAAGTGCAGATACGGCCGAGGATCTTGTTCCATAGGCCGATCATAGTCTTCTTATCATATGAAAGATATATACTCATGATGAGACCTATGACGAGATTCACGATCGTACCGCCGACACCTTTGACTGTAGACGCGACCGATGCAGCATTGAAACTGTTCGCGACCCATCCAAATAACTTGTCGACGAAAGCTGAAACTTTGTCCGACATGGCTCCGGATGGCATATTTGCGGCCCAGTCCCGGATAGTATTCTGGTAATTCGTCACGATATCCATCAGACTGTTTATCATCTTTGGGAAACTTGTCACTACGAGCTGTCCGAGTATCAGAGCGACAAAACCATATATGATCGCTACGATTATAGCTATTACGATCAGATAAGCTATGAACACAGCGAGCAGTTTTCTGCGACGTGTCTTTTTGGCGAGTTTATCCGGAGGTGTATCCGGGAATATCTTCACTATCTTGCGAGTAATGGTCCTTTCGAGGAATTCTATAAATGGATTGAAAAGATAAGCTATCGCCAGGCCGATCCAGAATGGAGCGAGCGCGGTCAGTACCGCGCCTATGCCTGAACCTATAGCGCTCAGGACATCGCCAAGATTGCGGGTGATTATGAGCGTCAGATATAATAGGAACATAGTGAGCACTACGTATAGTGACCACCGCATAGTTTTCTTATCTTTGAAGAATTCCTTTATTGTTTTCATTTTTGCCTCCCCCGACATGTTGCAACCATTATATAACAAGCGTTCTTTTATGGCAATTACAGATAAAGTGAAAAAAACTAAGATTATATCTAAATAGTTGTTGACAGGGAGGGGGTGATGAGTTATTATAATAAAGCACGTTGCAGAAAACGTGTGTGGTTAAAACACCGTGAAGGTGTTGAAAAACCAACAGAACCTTGAAAATTTCATAGTGTAG
>CALDNM010000076.1 GCA_937915045.1 uncultured Clostridia bacterium | reverse complement strand
GTTTATTACAATAATGAGGTTATAGAATAATGATAGATCATATTTCAATAAAAAACTTTGCAATCATAGAAGACGCGGATGTTGATTTTCAAAAAGGCCTTAACGTCATAACAGGAGAGACCGGATCAGGCAAATCCGTACTCGTAGAAGCTATCAGTCTCGCCCTCGGCGCGAGAGCTGACTCGACATTCGTACGCACCGGCTGCGATAAAGCGGTCGTTCAGATGACTGCCGAATATCATAATAATGAATATGTTATTACAAGAGAGATATCAAACGCCGGGAAAAACCTTTGCAAGATCGACGGTAACATTGTTTCTCTTGGCCAGCTGAGCGACTTATGCTCAAAGATCGCGGATATACATGGGCAGTATGACAATCAATCGCTTCTCAACATCGACAATCATTTGAAACTTGTCGATAAATATGAAAAGGAAGCTACAGATTCCTCAAAACGCAGAGTATCGGATCTTTATGAAGAATTCATAGACATCTCAAAAAAATATGATGAGCTTGTCGAAGAGTCTAAGGACAACGAACGCAAAAAAGACCTCATAAACTACGAGGTCAACGATATTGAAATGGCCAACCTGGTCATGGGCGAAGATATCAGACTTGAAGACGATATAAAAGAACAGACAAACCGTGAGAAAATATTCAACGCGTTTGAGAACTGTTACAAAGAAGCTTTCGAAGACGACAATTCGATTCTTGAAGGCATAAGCAGGATACAGAAAAATCTGCGTGAGATATCCCCTATTTCAAAAGAAGCTGCTCGTCTTGAGGATGATTTTTCTGATCTCTATTACAGGATCGAAGATGTTTCCGGAAGTCTGCGTGATGCCAGATACAACATCACCTTCTCTGAAAACGAGATAGAAGAGATGCGCGACAGGCTCGAATATATCAACGAACTCAAGCGCAAGTACGCGGACACTATCGAAGGCATACTCGATCACGCGAATCTTAAAAAGAAGGAGCTTTACGCTCTTGACAATATCGAGACAGATCTAAGCTCGACGCGCATGGAAAAGGCACGGCTGAAGGAAATGCTGGAGGACGAGACAAACCGCCTTACAGCAATAAGAAAATCTGCGGCAAATGACCTGCAGGACAAGATACAGACTGAACTAGAAAACCTTAATTTCGATGACGCGGAAGTCTCTATCAATTTCAGCAAGCTGCCTTCATTCACCCCTTCCGGGATGGATAAGGTCGAATTCCTTATAAGCACAAACAAGGGTGAGCCTCTTAAACCTCTCGCGAAGATCGCTTCAGGCGGAGAGATGTCGAGGATAATGCTCGCCTTCAAAAAGATAATCGGCGAATACGATGGAATCACGACTATGATATTCGATGAGATCGATACAGGGATAAGCGGTGAGACAGCCAGCATCGTCGGTAAAGAGATGCAGTCGATGTCTGACAGACATCAGATCATAACGATCACTCACCTCCCGCAGATCGCGGCATGCGCTGATCACAACTTCAAGATCGAAAAACATACAGATGACTCTCATACATATACAGAAGTCAAACATCTCAACGATGATGAGAAGGTCGCGGAGATCGCGAAACTGCTTTCAGGTATAAGCGTATCAGATATCACTATCAAGAGCGCTAAGGAAATGATCGGCCTGGCAAAATAAAATATGAGCATAAAAATATCTCACGCGCATATACAGCGCGTGAGATTTTTTATTGTCTGTTTTTCAGTTGAAATCTTACTGTTCGTCTTCAGCAGGAGCAGCTTCTTCAGCAGGAGCTTCCTCTTCTGCAGGAGCAGCTGTTTCTTCAACAGCTTCAGCAGCAGGCTCTTCGACAACTTCTTCCGCAGGCTCTTCAGCTGCAGGTTCTTCTGCAGGTTCCTCTGCTTTTATGAGAGGCTCATCATTGTCATCAAGAGTTTCCTTGATACTAAGACTGATCCTTCTCCTGTCTTTGTCGATCTCGAGGATCTTAGCGTCGACATGATCGCCGATACTGAGTTCTTCGTTGATATTGCCTACTCTTCTGTGACGTACTTCCGAGATATGTACAAGTCCGTCGAGTCCAGGTTCGAGCTCTACGAAGCAGCCATATTCCTTGATCTGTACGACTTTGCCCTTTACGACTTCGCCGACATGATAATTCTCATCAATGACGGACCATGGCTCAGGCGTAGTCTGCTTGAGTCCGAGAGAGATCTTTCCCTTCTCGGCATTCATCGAAAGTATCTTCACTGAGATCTTCTGTCCTATTGAAAGTACTTCCTGAGGGTGCTTGAGCTTGCCCCATGAGATCTCTGAGATATGAAGGAGTCCATCGATACCACCGATATCTACGAACGCGCCGTAGTCGGTGAATCTCATGACTGTACCTTCGACGATATCGTCGACATGGATATTTTCCCAGATCTGCTTGAGAGCTTTCTGTCTCTCGTCGTTGAGGTGAGCTTTGTGTGAGAACACAGCCTTGCCTCTTCTTGGGTCTACCCTCGATACCTTTACTGTGAGCGTCTGTCCTACGAATTCCGCGGCATCTTCCACGAATCTGTCTGACAGCTGCGACAGCGGAATGAATCCCGAAACTTCTTTGTAGTTCGCGATAACGCCGCCGTTGACTTTTCTAACGACCTGAACATCGATCGTAGTTTTATCTTCAAGAGCCTTGGTGATTTCATTCCAATGCTCACTGACTTCAAGCTTTTTCTTTGAAAGCAGGATAGTTCCGTCGCCGTCATCCGTCTTCAGAACTTTTGCCTGGATCTCGTCGCCCTCTTTGAACTGGTCTTCGAGTTTCGTGTCTCCTTCCAATGAAATTTCGTTGATAGGAATGATCCCATCTTTTTTGCAGCCAAGGTTCACGATGATTTCCTTGTCTCTTACCTGAAGAATCTTACCGGTAACTAACTCCCCGGCGCGAGGCAGCCTCAAGGACTTGTCGATCTCGTCCATGACATCAGCCATGCTCATTTCTTCTTCATTTGTTGTGTTTTCAGTGATATTGTCACTCATGTTAGTAATAACCTCCTTAATTGCGTAGTCGGGCGTCGATGCACCCGCCGCAACACCTATTTTATTATATTTATCGAGCTCTTGCAATGGTAAATCCTCTATATTTTCGATAAAACAGGCACTTTTACAGTATTTTTGTGCTATTTCAAACAGCTTTCCCGTATTCGAACTCTTTTTATCTCCAACTACCAGCATGAGATCGACTTTTTGCGCGGTCTCCATGCACCCTTTCTGCCTCTCTTCAGTCGCGCTGCATATAGTATTTTCGATGCGGTAATGGTATCCCCCTTCCGAGAGGAATTTTGTGACCTCGTCGAGTGATTCTTTGCGAAGAGTCGTCTGCGCCACTACAAACAGATCTCCGTCTTTTGGTATATCAGCAAGTTTCGGATCGTTTCCGTCGTTCACGACCACCGCGCTGTCTCCGCACCATCCGTTTATCCCCATTACTTCGGGATGATCCGCCGTTCCCACGATCACGATCTGCTTCCCGCTTTCATGGGCGTCATGCACGAGTTTGTGTATACGCGCTACGAACGGACACGTCGCGTCGATCACTTCGAGATGTCTCTCAGCAGAAGCCTCGTAGAACCTCTTAGGCTCTCCGTGTGAACGTACTATTATCACTGAACCTTCTTCGGCGTCCTCAGGTCTTTTGATCACAGCGGCGCCCTTCGCCGCCAGCCTGTCTGTCACCATTGTGTTGTGGATCAGCTGACCGCATGTATATAGTTTTCTGTCTTTTATTTCGTCAGCCGCTTTCTCAGCTTTCGCGAGCGCCTGAGTCACACCGAAACAGAACCCCGAATTCGGCGCCATTATTATTTCTCTTTTCATTTTTTCTTTCCTATCGACTGGAGATATTTTTTGAACGACGCTTCTGTCCCGTTGTCTGACGGTTCATAATAATCGACGCCATCTTTATATAGATTATCAGGCAGATACTGCTGTTCCACATACCCTCCGTACTGGTGCGGATATTTGTATCCTATGCCGCGGCCGAGTTTTTTCGCTCCGCCATAATGTGAATCCATCAGGTGCGCCGGCACATCATCGATTTCTTTGCTTCTTAAATCCGACTGCGCAGCGTACAGGGCTTCGACAGTCCTGTTCGATTTCGGACAGCTCGCCATGAGGATGACAGCTTCGGCCAGATTGATCTGCGCTTCCGGGAATCCTACAGTAAGCGCCGCCTGCACACAGGCGTTCACTATAGTTATCGCGTTCGGATACGCGAGGCTGATATCCTCGCTCGCCATCACAAGCAGTCTTCTTCCTATCATCTTTTCGTCCGCGCCGCCCTCGATGAGCCTCGCGAGATAATGGATAGCCGCGTCGGGATCGGATCCTCTTACAGACTTCTGTAGCGCTGATAACAGATTGTATTTATCTTCGCTCTTATCATAGAAGGTAGTCCTGCGCTGCATGGCTTCTCCTATGACATCACTGTCTATTTTTTTCCCTTCGGACAGATTGTCCGCGATAAAACCGAGCGCGTCGAGCGCGACTCTTGCGTCGCCGTCTGACATGTCCGCCAGGATGTCCATAGCCCCGTCAGCACATTCAAGGTTTAGCGCGCCAAGACCTTTTTCTCTGTCTTTCAGCGTCCTGTTGAGGACCGTAAGGATCTCATCCTTTGTCAGTCTCTTGAATTCATATATATGCCCGACTCTGCTGAGGATAGCGTTGTTTATTGAAAAGTACGGATTCTCCGTTGTGCTGCCGATGAATTTTATGACGCCTTCTTCGAGCGCTTTGAGAAGTGAATCCTGCTGGAGCTTGTTCCATCTGTGGAACTCATCAACATAAAGATATGTCGTCCTCTGCTCGAGGCCAAAGAATTTCACTTTCGCGTTTTCAAGAATTTCTTTGAGTTCTTTTATACCTGTCGTCGAAGCGTTTATCTCGGTAAAGCCGGCATCCATCTCATTCGCGATCATGCGCGCGAGAGTAGTTTTTCCCGTTCCCGATGGCCCAAAGAAAATAGCCGAATCGAACGTCTTATTTTTTATCGAGTTATAAAGAAGCGAGCCTTTATACATGAAATGTTTCTGCCCGACGAAATCATCGAGAGATGAAGGCCGCATTTTTGTTGAAAGAGGTATCATTTTTCTCCTTGTTTGATTTATATGTCCTTGAAATATGTTGCGGCTGATATGATCGTAATGCCAGCGAATATGAAATAAACTCCGATACACATCATGATGAAATCGATCATTTCGAACGCGACGAACAGCATAAGGCCTCCAAATATGATATGCAGCACACCCGATATCCTTGCCGGTTTCGGGTTTCCTCCAGCTTTTGCCGCCCTCGAGCCGGCCGACAGTCTGTCGATACCAAGGCCAAACGCGAAAATAGCGATGATGATCCCTATCGCTGTTTTAGTGAATGCTTCGAACATGATCATCACGATGCCTATCGCGAGTATGACTACTCCCTTCACGAGCGTTCCATTGGAATCACCGGTTTTTCCATGGACAATATATACGATCCCGGTGACCATAACTATCCCTGACAATATCCATATAATAAGTTTTTCTATCGCCTGTGGTCTGAACAGACAGATCACACCAAGAAGTAAAACGACTATACCTATAAAAAGAGCATATGTTTTCAGCCCTTTTGCTGCTTTTTCCATTGCTTCCTCCCATCAAACTGATACTTAACTATATGCTATTATAGTGCAATATTTTTTTTATCTCAACTTAATTCACATTTACAATGGACAAATGCAATCAATTGGAATATACTGGAATAGTACTAAAGAAATTTTCACAAGTCTATATCCACCGGAACCTGCATGGTCCATCAGGAAAACATGACACTGAAAAATTTTTATGGTCGACGAGTTATTTTTTCATGATGGAGGTTTAAAAGCATGGAAGACAAAACATTAGTCTGCGTAGACTGCGGACAGGAATTTACATTCACAGTAGGCGAGCAGGAGTTCTATAAAGAAAAGGGATTCGACAACGAGCCTAAAAGATGCAAGGCATGCAGAGACAAGAAAAAGGCTGAAAGAAGAGCACAGAGAGAAGAAAGATAATTTCTCCAGTACACTTTCGAAAAAGCAGACGGCAGAGCAACAGCCCTGCCGTCTTTTCATATAAACGTTTTTCTCTTCAGTTCACCTATGCGATTTATCGAATCTTCCAGAGAAAGATTTTTAATGCTGATATCATGACCGAGCTTGTCCAGACAATCTCGTGTCCTCTGATTATCTGTCTCCATAAAAGAATCAATGAATGAAACCACATTGCTCTGGACAGATGATCCCTTCTTCACGATATACGCTATCCTCACATTTCCCGTCCTCGCGTTATAGAATACAGTCTCCTTAGTCAGCGTCACCTTGTCGGGATCGATAAGGAAATCCTTAGCACTTTTTAGCATGATCAGTGTCCTTTCGATTATATCCAGTATATTTCCGATATCGGAAGACTCAAGATCGCTGAGCGCCATGTACCCGCTGCATTCATATCTTACGCGTCTCTTCCCTCTGTATAATGTGAATCGCATCGGGATAGCAAAGTCGCAGAGCCCTGATGAAAGGACCCTCTCTTCATACGTTTTTATGTCCTCTTTTGCGAATTCCAATGTGTAATTATTATCTTTTAAGTTCATTTCAAACACCTCCGCATTTTGAACATGGAATATATCCACGGCTCTCCGCCTCAGATCTTTCCATCGGTATGTAATATTTGTCTACGCATGAACAGCTTCCGCGATGATAAGTAGAACCGTATTTCAGGAAACAGTATACCTGGCTGCCATCTGAAAGCGACCCCGGATGACATATGCTGCACGCTTTATATTTTTTTCGCGCGGCGCTGCTCAGTGTAGTCTGGACAGGCTTCGACGATACATACGTGCATGATTTTTTATGGTAATGTTCTCCGCTGTGCGGAAATACATATACAGTCCGTGAATCATAGTCGTGCTCCATCGACGCAAAGCTCATCGGCCCTGTGTCGTCCCGCGCTCCGGTGAACGCTCTGCAAACGACTTTTGTATTCTTCTTGAAGTCATCGGTAAATTTCAGAGGCAGCCTTATATCAACACTGTGATCTATGCTGCATGTGATAAGATCTGAAATACCGTTCATGCTTGTCTTATATCTCAGATCATTTATATACACATATGATATGTCACCATTTTCTTTAGATATCCTTTCAGTTAACCTTGTTCCGAGATCGCCGGGCCCTGTTTTTTCACACGCGTGAGCAGCAGTATATCTAAAGAAAATGG
>CALDNM010000075.1 GCA_937915045.1 uncultured Clostridia bacterium | reverse complement strand
TGTTTTTGTATTTCCTTCATGGTATAATATATGTATGGAAAACAGCAGGAAAAAGACAGATCTTTCCGCGATGAGCAGGAAAGAAATAGAAGAGCTGGCGGTCGCTTTGATGGACCGGAACGAAGCACTCTCAGCAGAGAACAGCTGGCTCATCGAGCAGATAAAAGTATCCAAGAAAAAGATGTTCGGACAGAGCAGCGAGAGCGGTATACTGGCTGAGGAAGAGCAGCTGTCGATGCTCATGAACGAACCTGAAACGTTTTCCGGATCTGATACTGCAGAACCGGGACTCGAAGAGGCACGTATATGTGCACCGCGAAAAAAACGCAAAGGCGATAAGAAAGCAAAGATACGTCACCTCCCTGTAAAGCAGACAGACTACATCCTTTCTGAGGAAGACCGCATATGCAAAAGATGCGGCAATGTTCTACATGAGATGAAAAAAGAAGTAAGAGATGAGATAACGTATGTACCTCCTAAGTTCTATGTGAAAAGGAGCGTGCGTCATATTTACGCATGCCGCAGCTGTGATACAGACGGAACGAAAGGTACGATCGTAAGAGCTGACGCGCCGTTTCCTCTTCTTCCGAATTCACTGGCGTCGCCTTCTCTGGTCGCGCATATCATCGATGCAAAATATGTGAACGCTCTGCCGCTTTACAGGCAGGAGCAGGACCTTTTAAGAAACGGGATGAGACTTAGCAGACAGACACTTTCAAACTGGGTCATAAAAAGTACTCAGCGTTATCTCATAAAGATATATGGCAAGATGAAAGAGCAACTTATCGCAGGAGATATCCTGCATGCGGATGAAACAGAACTCGAAGTCCTGAGCGAACCGGGAAGAGAAGCAAAGCAGAAGAGTTACATGTGGGTCTACAGGAACGGGAACGGTGCAAAAGACTGCGTGATATATGAATATACTCCCGGCCGGAGCGGGAGATATCCTGAAAAGTTTCTCGAAGAATTCAGCGGATATCTCCAGACTGACGGATATTCGGGATATGGCAGTATCTGCCGCGATGATGACCGAAGAGCCGGTCCGATCATATCTGTAGGATGCCTTGCGCATGCCAGAAGGAAATTCACCGATGCTCTTGCGGCTTCGGGCGGCAGCCGGCCGCCTAACATATGCAAAGGGATAAGTTTCTGCGATGAACTTTTCCGTATCGAAAAAGAATGCCGTGATATGGATCCGGAAGAAAGAAAAGCTGTCCGTGGATGCCGCGAAAAGGCTATCCTGGACGCATACTTTGAATGGCTCAAAAAGCTTTCAAGCGAAACACTCCCCAAAAGTATGCTGAGTCAGGCTGTTAATTACAGTTTGAATCAGGAGCAGCAGCTGAGAAGGTATCTGGAAGACGGCAGGCTCGAGATCTCGAACAATGCGGCTGAACGTGCGATAAAGCCATTCGTGATAGGACGCAAGAACTGGCTCTTTTCGAACACACCGAAAGGTGCTGAGGCGAGCGCAGTCATCTACAGTATCGTGGAGACTGCAAAAGCAAATGGATTAAAACCTTTCGAATACCTGACGCATGTCCTTGAAGTGATGTCTCAGGACAGCAGTGAAGATATCGTAGAAAGTCTTATGCCATGGTCTGAGGATCTGCCGGACAGTTGCCGATGCCAAAAAGAGTGACACAGTACATATGCAAAAAGGCTGCATTGACTAACTGATGTGAAGTTGGTCAATGCAGTCCTTTTTTGATTCAATGTGTGACACTATGCAACGCATTAACGCTGTTGCTAAAAGCAGATATATTCCGGAGCCACTAACGCCGGGTCACGAAACGCCGATGAAAAATGACCCAATAGGTTATGGAGTGTAAAGGTGCCTGCG
>CALDNM010000074.1 GCA_937915045.1 uncultured Clostridia bacterium | reverse complement strand
TAACATAACAAATGTAAGATAAATATCTGTTTCAGGGCGAGGTGTGATCCCTCACCGGCGGTGATGCCGAAAGGCGAGTCCGCGACCCATCGTGAGATGGCTGACCCGGTGCGATCCCGGGACCGACGGTTATAGTCCGGATGAAAGAAACGTAAATACAATTATATTGTAGTATTTATGACGCCTTGGGTTTTTGATCCAAGGTTTTTTGTTTGCCGCGATAAGGCGGCGGCGAAGTATCCTGACAGATTCCTTTTACAACTAGTACATGCATCATTCAACAGGAGGAATTTGAAAAATGAACAGCATCAACACAATGACTAAGCAAAAGCAGACAGTCAAACTCGCGAAGATGGGCATGCTTGTCGCGATCTCGATCGTGCTCGTAGCACTCATCCATTTCCCTATCATCCCGGCAGTCCCATTCATGGAATACGACCCGGCGGACATTCCGATCCTGCTCGGCACATTCGCGTTTGGACCTGCGGCCGGACTTGCCCTTACTGCGGTAACGGCGATACTTCAGGGTGTTACGGTCAGCGCGGGAAGCGGCGTATACGGCATCATCATGCATCTCGTAGCGACGGGCGCGCTCGTAGCGACATCGGGGATCATCTATCACAGACATAAAACGAGGAAGGGCGCGATCGTGGCGGTCATAGCCGGCACATGCGCGATGGCTGCGATCATGGTACCTTGCAACCTCATCGTGACTCCTATATTCATGGGAGCTCCGAGGAGCGCGGTAGTAGCGCTGATACCGGCGATACTCGCGTTCAACTTCATCAAGGCGGGCATAAACTCATTAGTGACATTCCTGCTTTACAAGAGACTTTCACCGTTCCTGCACAGATAGGACGACCTAAAAGATAATATAACGGAACTATAATATAATATCGACACGGCAGGCGCGTTCCGCGGGGAGCGCGCCTGCTTTTATTTTGCCACTTGTTATGATAGAATACAGTGCGGACAGAAGAAGAGACCGCGCCGGCGGAAGACGAACGCGGACCGGAGAAAAGAATGACAGGAAGACCGATATGAGAGAGATCAGGATCAAAAATGAAAAAGACACCGAAAGATTCGGACTTGAGCTCGCGGATAAACTGAAGCCGGGCGATGTGCTCGCGCTGATAGGCGACCTCGGGACGGGCAAGACGACGCTCACGAAATATATCGCGAAGGGACTTGGAGTGACTGAGACTGTCACGAGCCCGACGTTCACCATCGTGCAGGAATACAGGAGCGGCAGGATACCGCTGTTCCATTTTGATGTCTACAGGATACTGGATCCGGACGAGATGTTCGAGATAGGATATGAGGATTACTTTTTCGGCCCGGGCGCCTGCGTGGTAGAGTGGGCGGATCAGATAGAAGAGCTGCTTCCGGAGGACGCGATGATCATCAGGATCGAGCGCGGCGAGACCGAAACGGAGAGGATATATAAATGTACATTTTAGCTATAGAAACTACAGGCCTGCATTGCTCGGCCGCTGTCATAGACGCGGACGGGAAAGTGACGGAGGAGACTTCGGCGGATACGCTCAACCATCTCCAGACGCTCACCACGATGATAGGCGAGGTCACAGCGAAGGCCGGGATCGAACTGAAAGATTTAAACGCGATCGCGGTGTCGGAAGGCCCGGGCTCGTTCACAGGCATCAGGATCGGCGTGTCGACGGCGCGCGGGATCTCGCAGGTGCTCGGCACGAAGCTCATCTCTGTACCGACTCTTCAGGCGTTCGGCATGAACGAGTGGGCGGAGCTCGAAAAGGAGATGGGCAGCGAAGAGGCCGGGAAGACACTAGTGTGTCCGCTTCTCGACGCGAGGCGTCATCAGGTCTACGCGAACGGCTGCATGGATGGAAAAGAAGCAGTAACGGGCGGACCGTACATGCTCGACGAGTTTCTCGGTATGCTTGAAAACTATGACAGGATATTTTTTGTCGGTGACGGTGTGAATACTTACGGCGACGCGATAAAAGCGTGGGGAGAAGAGAACGGCAAAGATGTCAGGATGAATGAAAGATGCCAGCGGGCTTCCGGAGTCGCGAGGCTCGGGCGCGCGCTTTACGATAAGGGCGAGTTCAAAACGTATAATGAACTGACGCCGAATTATATGAGGAAAGCCGAGGCGGAGAGGAAGCTCGACGCGAAAAAAGCCGCGGCGGCTAAAGCCGAAGGCGCGAAGACTGAAGAGGTCGGGAAATGAGCGACCTCACGATCAGAGAAGCGGGACCGGGCGATGTCCACAGGATCGCGGAGATAGATAAAGCGTGTTTCTCGGCGCCGTGGAGCGAAGAGAGCTTCCGCGTCGAAATGGAAGAGAACGCTGTGGCATTCTATCTCGCGGCGGAGATGGACGGAGAAGTCATAGGCTACGCCGGCCTGTGGTGGCTCAATGAAGAGGGACACATCACGAATGTCGCGGTGCATCCGGACTGCCGCGGCAAGCATGTCGCGACATGTCTTCTGGACTGTCTGATAGATTTCTGCGAGAATGAAGGCATCCGCGCGTTCACTCTCGAGGTGAGACCGACGAATGAAAAGGCCATCGCGCTGTATGAGAAATTCGCTTTCGTCGACGTCGGAAGAAGACCGCGTTACTACGAAGACAACCATGAAGACGCGATCATCATGTGGCGTGTGACGGACAAGAACGGATTCCCGGTACTCGATAAGAAGAAGCTGGAGAAGGTCATGGCCGAGATCAGCGCGGAAGAAGATAAAGATCGTATATAAATAGAAAGAAGAAAGCAAAATGATAGATGGAAAGACTCTCGGGCTCGCGATAGAATCGAGCTGCGATGAGACATCGGCGGCGCTTTCGCTGAACGGGCGAGAGGTGCTGTCGAACATAATATCGTCGCAGATAGCGGTGCATACAAAGTTCGGGGGAGTGGTGCCGGAGATAGCTTCGAGGCATCATCTGCAGAATATAAATACGGTGGTGGACAGCTGCTTCGAGGAAGCGGGAGAGAAGCTCGGGAGGAAGCTCACGATGAGCGATGTCGATTTTATCGCTGTGACTTACGGGCCGGGGCTTGTCGGCGCGCTGCTGATCGGTGTAGCGACAGCGAAGGCTTACGCGCTCGCAGCGGGGAAACCCCTCATAGGCGTGAATCATATGCAGGGGCATATCAGCGCGAACTTCATAGAGCATAAGGACCTCGAGCCGCCGTTCATGTCGCTCGTCGTTTCGGGCGGGCATACGAATATAGTGCAGGTAGACAGATACAATCACTGTATCAGCCTCGGAGGCACGAGGGATGACGCGGCCGGAGAAGCGTTCGACAAAGTCGCGCGCGTGATCGGGCTCGGTTATCCGGGCGGTCCGAAGATAGATAAAATATCGAAGCAGGGAGACCCTGACGCCATCCGTTTCAAGCGCGTGTTCCTTGAAGAGGGGAGCATGGATTTCAGCTTTTCCGGCATCAAGACCGGTGTGCTGAATTATGTGAACGGTGAAAAGCAGAAGGGCCATGAGATAAATGTGCCGGACGTGGCGGCGTCGTTCCAGCAGGCAGTGCTGGATGTGATAGTCACGAAGGCTGTGTGGGCGGCTGAGAAGCCGAAGAGACTCGCGGTCGCCGGAGGTGTGGCGTCTAACAGCAGGCTGCGCGAGATGCTGACGAAGGAATGCGAAGAGCGGGGGATAGAACTGTTCTTCCCATCGCCGGTGTACTGCACAGACAACGCGGCGATGATAGGCTGCGCGGGATATTATAAGTATCTCGACGGCGGCATAGATGACCTGACGCTGGACGCGATACCGGGTCTCGCGATGGACGCTTAAAGAAGAAATAAGAATAGGACAATGATAGTACTTAGCGCAAAAAATATAACAAAATCATATGGTGTCGATACGATACTTGACGGCATCTCGTTCCATGTGAACGAGGGCGACCGCGTAGGGATCATCGGCGAGAACGGCGCCGGGAAGACGACGCTTCTGCGGATACTGACAGGAGAAAGTGAAGCGACTTCCGGCGATGTTTTCGTGTCGCGGGATACGACGATAGGCTACCTCAGGCAGCAGGATGATTTCAGCTCTGAAAACACCCTGATGGAGGAGGTCGAAGAGATCTTCAGGCCGCTCGAAGTAATGGAAAAAGAGATGCTTTCTCTGTCGCAGGAGATCGCTGATAAGTCCGTGAAAGAAGGAGAAAATATTTCCGGCGCGACGAAGGCGCTGATAAAAAAGTATGATGAGATGCAGGCGGAGTTCGAACGGCGCGGAGGTTATACTTACAAGAGCGAGATGAAGGGCGTGCTGAGCAGCATGGCGTTCACGGAGGATGCCTTCGATAAGCCTATAAGTATGCTGTCTGGCGGCGAGCGCACGAGGCTGAGCCTGACGTGTCTGCTCCTCAAGAAGCCGAACATGCTCTACCTCGATGAGCCGACGAACCATCTCGACATCGGGACACTCAAATGGCTCGAGCAGTACCTGCGTTCTTACAGCGGCACGATACTGATCGTATCGCACGACAGATATTTCCTCGACCAGACAGTGAACAGGATATTCGAAGTAGAGAACCACAAGCTGGATATATATGAAGGAAATTACACGGAGTACGCTAAGAAGAGAGCGGCACGCCGCGAGGAGGAACTCCGGACTTTCAAGAATCAGCAGAAAGAGATCGAGAGACAGGAAGATATAGTACGCAGATTCAAAGAACGCGGGACTGAGCATCTCGCGAAGAGAGCGCATTCGCGTGAACTGAAGCTGCAGAAACTGGACCGCGCGCAGAAGCCTGAGGGCGAGCACGGGCGCATGAAGATACATTTCAAGGAAAACTTCGAGAGCGGGAAGGATGTCCTGCATATCGAAGGGCTTGAGAAGAGTTTTGGATATGGTTCGCGGAAGCGCGAGCTTTTCAAAAATGTCGATATCGATGTGAGGCGCGGCGAGAAGATATGCATCGTCGGCGCGAACGGGATCGGAAAGACGACGTTCATCAAGATGATAATGGGCGAGCTCAGGCCGGGCGAAGGATATATAAAGAAGGGACACAATGTGGAGTTCGGTTATTATGACCAGACTCAGCAGCTGCTCGACGACAGCAAGACGGTGATCGATGAGCTCCGCGACGCGTACAGCCTTTACACTGACACAGAGATCCGGTCGATACTCGGCAGGTTCCTGTTCAGGGGCGATATGGTGTTCCTGACCGTCGGGAGCCTGTCCGGTGGTGAAAAGGCGCGCCTTTCTCTGCTGAAACTCATGCTCTCAGGCGCGAACGTACTGCTGCTCGACGAGCCGACGAACCATCTCGATATCGACTCCAAGGAGATATTCGAGGACGCGCTTATCGAGTTCCCGGGGACAGCGATAGTCGTGTCGCATGACCGTTACTTCCTGAGCAAGGTACCGACAAGGATAATGGAACTCACTCCCGGCGGATTCGACGAATACCTCGGGAAATACGATTATTACTGCGAAAAGAAGGAATCGATCGCTTCGGGGAAGAAATACCTCGGCGAGATGGCGAAGGAAACTTCGGTCAGCAATGACGAGGATACGGGCGAAAAAGCCCCTCTGTCGAATGAAGAAGAGCGCAGGCTGAAGAAGGAGCAGGAGGCCGCAGAGAGGCGCGAGAAGCGCGAAATGGATGCCCTGGAGAAGGAGATCGAGGAGCTTGAGATCCGCGAACACGATATAGAGCAGGAAATGACGGGTGAAGAAGCCCTGAATGATTACAAGAAACTCGATGAACTCAACGATGAGCTTATTATTATAAAGGACAGATTGTCACAAAAATATCAAAAATGGTTGCAATAGGGCCTGAATGTTAATATAATTGTTGAGAAGTTTAATAGAATTTAATTGGAGGTAAGGAAATGAGCACATTTGACAAGATAAAGGACATAATCGTCGATCAGCTTTCAGTAGAGCCTGAGGCTGTCACGATGACGACGAGTCTTATGAAAGACCTCGAGGCTGATTCTCTGGACGCAGTAGAGATCATCATGGCTATCGAGGAAGAATATGACATCGAGGTCCCTGATGAGGAAGCTGAAAAGTTCCAGACTATCGGTGACATCGTTAAATATGTAGACGAGAAGACTAAATAGTATGGCTGCTAGAAATGTAAAGATCTCCAACGCGGTCATCAAGAGACTGCCTCGTTACAGGCGGTATCTGCGTGAGCTGAACAAGAAGGGTGTCGACAAGATATCCTCAAACGAGCTCAGCCGCCTTATTGGGTACACCGCTTCACAGATCAGACAGGATCTGAATAACTTTGGGGGCTTCGGCCAGCAGGGTTACGGATACAATGTCGAGGATCTGTACAAGGAGATCAGCGCGATACTCGGTCTCGATCAGCAGTATAAAATGGTCATTGTCGGCGCGGGGAACCTCGGGCAGGCGATAACGAACTATACGCATTACTACAAATCGGGTTTCATTGTGGAGAGTCTCTTCGAAGTGAATCCGAAGCTGATCGGAGGCAAGATCAACGGGATAGAAATAAGGGACTGCGATGAACTGGTGGAGTATGCCGAGAAGAACGACATCGATATCGGGATCATCTGCATACCGAAGGACAGCGCGCAGGAAGTTGCTGATAAACTCTGTTTCGCTGGCGTCAGCGGGATATGGAACTTCGCGCATGTGGATCTGGAGCTTCCGGACCATGTAGCGCTCGAGAATGTACATCTGTCAGACAGTCTGTACAGCCTCGCGTATCATATGAACAGAGACGCTTAAAGAAAGCAAATAAAATAACCGTTTCCTTCCGGAAACGGTTATTGATTATTCGGTATGACCGATCTGTGCTACTCAGCTTTTGGAGCGTCTGTAGGGCAAGCGTCAGCGCAAGCGCCGCACTCGATGCATTTTTCAGCGTCGATAACACGAACGCCGTCGCCTTCTGAAATAGCTTCTACAGGACATTCGCTTTCGCAAACTCCGCAGTTGATGCATTCTTCGCCAATTTTGTAAGCCATGATAAAGTCCTCCTTATAAAAGATATCTTTTTTAATGATCATTGAGCCGCTTTTCGGCTCGAACATAATTATATCATTGAGATCGTGAGATGTAAAGATGAAAGTATACGCGCTCGTAGGCAAGAGCGGGACGGGAAAAAGTTACCAGGCAACGAACCTGTGCAAGACCCGCGGCATCGAAAGTATAATCGATGACGGCCTCTTTGTGTACAATAATAATGTGCAGGCGGGAACGTCGGCAAAGCGCCAGGATACTAAGATAGGAGCGATAAAAACAGCGCTTTTCATGGACGAGAAGCAGAGAGCTTCGGTCGCGAAGGCGATCAAACGCTGCAAGCCGGAATCGATACTCGTGCTCGGCACATCGGAGGACATGGCGGACCGCATCAGGAAGGCCATCGAGCTCCCGCCGATAGACGAGTTCATACAAATAGATGATATAACTACAGAGAGCGAGCGCAAGATCGCGTACAAGCAGCGTATGGTCGAGGGGAAGCACGTCGTGCCGGTCCCGACATTCCAGCTCAAGAGACAGTTCTCAGGCTATTTCGTGAACCCTCTTCGCGTCTTCAAAGACAGGAGCTTCGGCGCGGGCAGCTACAAGACGCAGGAACGCTCAGTGGTCCGTCCGACTTACAGCTACCTCGGTGAATTCATAATATCCGACCGCGTGATCACGGACATAGTGGATCATGTGGCGGCTGGCACGGACGGCGTGGATGAGATCTACAGAGTCATTTCCGAAAAGCATCAGGACGAGCTCCTTGTCATGATCACGGCGAGGTTCAGCTGCGACGTCAATGCTGTACTGGCGGGGAGGGCCCTGCAGAAACAGTGCAAAATGTCGATCGAGCAGATGACGGCTTTTAATATCGGCAGCATAAATGTGGAGGTCAAGGATCTGACATGGATCAAAAATATAGAGTAAAGGATTTCGGGCTCGCGGATATTTTCGAATGCGGCCAGTGCTTCAGATGGGAGCGCGCGGCGGACGGGTCATATGAAGGGATAGCGGGCGCTCATCCCGCGAAAGTCGTGTTCGAGCCGTCGGCTGAGGACAGATATGCGGGGCTTCTTACAGTAACGGGCTTTGACAGGGAGGATCCCGGCGATCTGTCTGATTTCTGGTCGGATTATTTCGATCTCGGGCGTGATTACGGCGCGATCAAGGCTGAGCTTTCAAGACGCGATGAGATCATACGTGAAGCGATAAATTTTGGTGAAGGCATACGTCTGCTCGATCAGGACAGATGGGAGGCCCTCATCTCTTTCATAATATCTCAGAACAACAATATCCCGAGGATCAGGAAGAATATCGACGGCCTGTCTGAGCTGTTCGGTGAAGAGGCCGGGGAGATCGGCGGCAGGAAGTATCACAGCATCCCGGCGCCTGAGAAACTCGCGTCGCTCACTGAAGAGGATCTCGCGCCTGTGCGCCTCGGATACCGCGCGCGTTATCTGATAGAAGCGGGACGCGCGATCAGCGAGAACGGCATAGGTTATCTCGATGAACATCTCGATGACATATGCGGGGTCGGCCCGAAGGTCGCGAGCTGTATATCTCTTTTTTCGATGAGAAGGTATGACGCTTTTCCGATAGATACGTGGGTGAAGCAGGTGATGGAGAAACTTTACGGCATCACGAGCAAGAAGGAGATGGCAGCGTTCGCGGAGAAAACTTTTGGAGAGTACGGCGGATTCGCGCAGCAGTATCTCTTTTACTACATACGCGAGACTTCAGCCTGCGGGGAAAAGCATCTGGCGAAATAGAAATCCATTACTGCAAAAACAATAAAAAACTCACGAAAATTCCTGCCCGCCTATTGACAACGGGCAAAATTTGTTTAGAATAATAGTTAGCACTCGAGAATAGTGAGTGCTAACAACGTAAAATAAAAAATTCAAATAAACGGAGGTCAATAATCATGAAGTTTGGAATCAAACCATTAGGCGACAGAGTCGTAGTCAAGAAAATGGAAGCTATCGAAAAGACGGCGAGCGGCATCGTCCTTCCGGGCGCGGCCAAAGAGCAGCCTCAGATGGCAGAAGTCGTAGCAGTCGGCCCTGGCACAGAGGATGTCAAGATGGAAGTCAAAGTCGGAGATCACGTCATTTCATCGCAGTACGCGGGTACAGACGTCAAATATGAGGGCGAAGACTACAGCATTTTGAATCAGAAGGATATACTGGCGACAGTAGAGTAATAACAGGAGGAACAAGGCAATGGCTAAGGAATTACATTATGGCGAAGACGCCAGGAAGAAGCTTCTTTCGGGAGTCGATCAGCTCGCGGATACAGTAAAGATCACACTGGGACCTAAGGGCAGAAATGTCCTTCTCGAGAGAAAGTACGGCGCTCCGCTCATCACGAACGACGGCGTTACGATCGCTAAGGAGATCGAGCTCGAGGATGGAGTAGAGAACATGGGCGCTCAGCTCGTAAGGGAAGTCGCTACTAAGACAAACGATGTAGCAGGCGACGGAACTACTACAGCTACTCTGCTGGCTCAGATAATCATAAAAGAAGGTTTCAAAAATATCGCGGCAGGCGCGAACCCGATGATACTCAAGAGAGGTATCGAAGGAGCTGTCACAGCGGCTACAGCAGCTATCAAGAAGAACTCGAAGGCTGTCAAGACTACTGAAGCTATCGCTCAGGTCGGTTCTGTTTCTTCAGGTGAAGAGCAGATCGGAAAACTGATCGCTGAGGCTATGGAAAAGGTCGGACACGATGGTGTCATCACTGTTGAAGAGTCCAAGTCGATGGGAACTACTCTCGACGTAGTTGAAGGTATGCAGTTCGACAGAGGTTATCTCTCACCTTATATGGCTACAGATATGGACAAGATGGAGGCTTCTCTCGAAAGCCCGCTCATCCTTCTCACAGACAAGAAGATCTCGAATATCCAGGAGATCCTCCCGCTGCTCGAGCAGGTCGTGAAGGCAGGCAAGAAGCTCCTCATCGTTGCTGACGATATCGAGGGCGAGGCTCTTGCTACTATCGTTGTCAACAAGCTGAGAGGCACATTCGACTGCGTAGCTGTCAAGGCACCTGGCTTCGGAGACAGAAGAAAGGCTATGCTCGAGGATCTCGCTATCCTGACAAACAGCACAGTTATCAGCGAGGAACTCGGATATGAACTCAAGGAAACTACTATAGATATGCTCGGAACGGCTGCTACAGTCAAGGTCGACAAAGAGAACACTGTCATCGTCGGCGGAGCAGGAGCTAAGAAGGACATCAACGCGAGAGTCGCTCAGATCAGAGCGCAGATCGAGGAGACTACTTCGGACTTCGATAAGGAAAAACTTCAGGAAAGACTCGCTAAACTTACAGGCGGCGTAGCTGTCATCAAGGTTGGAGCAGCGACAGAAACTGAGCTCAAGGACAGAAAGCTCAGGATAGAGGATGCTCTCAACGCGACTAAGGCCGGTGTTGAAGAAGGCATCGTGGCAGGCGGCGGAGTAGCGCTCGTAAACGCTATCCCGGCAGTTGCCAAGTATGTAAAGGATCTCGCGGGCGATGAGAAGACAGGCGCTGAGATCATCATGAGAGCTCTTGAAGAGCCTGTACGTCAGATCGCTGAGAACGCCGGCTTCGAAGGCAGCGTAGTAGTAGCGAAGGTCAAGGGCAGCAAGGTCGGCACAGGCTTCAACGCTTCGACTGAGCAGTACATGGACATGATCGACACAGGTATCGTAGATCCTGCTAAGGTCACAAGAAGCGCTCTTGAGAACGCGGCTTCCGCGTCAGCTATGCTCCTCACAACTGAGGCAGGCGTTGTCGACATCAAGGAAGACGAACCTCCAATGCCACCAATGGGCGGCGGCGGCGGAATGGGCGGCATGGGCGGCATGATGTAGTCAGCCCGGCTATCCAAAACGAATAAACCAAATACAGGAGACAGGTTTAGGCCCGTCTCCTGTTTTAAAATACGGTAATGTTGATAGTTTACGCGGGCCCTCTTATATGTTATAATGCTTATTGCGGTCATTCACTGATTTAACGAGTTAAAGCGGTGAAGAGCCACGTAAGCAAATATGATCACACGGAGGAAGAGAAAATGAAAAAAAGAACATTACTGGGGCTGATGACGGCTGTTTTAGTCTGCTGCACCATGATGCTTGCAGGATGCGGAAGCCAGACAGCGTCGGACGGATCATGGAAATACGTCAAAGACAACGGTGAACTGATCGTCGGGCTTGACGACACGTTCGCGCCTATGGGATTCAAGGACAACAACGGCAAGATCGTCGGATTCGACGTTGATATGGCGAAGGCTGTCTGCAAAGAACTCGGCATAAAGGCCACATTCAAACCTATAAACTGGGATTCAAAGGAGATGTCTCTCAAATCGAAGGATATTGACTGCATCTGGAACGGACTTTCCGCTACTAAGGAACGTCAGGAAAAGATGTCGCTTTCCAAGAAGTATCTCAACAACAAGATCATAATCATGTCTCTCAAGAAGAGCGTGAATGTGAAAACAAACAGTGATCTTGAAAATGTAAAGATCGGTACGCAGAAGGATTCGTCCGCTCTTGAAGCGATCAAGAAGGATTCGCTCTACGATAAGTTCAAGGACAATATCACGGAGTACGATTCTTATGACGACGCGCTCCTCGACATGAAGGCCGGAAGACTTGACGTCATCGCGGTCGATCAGGTACTTGGAAATTACAAGAACCAGAAGATGAACGGGAAACTCTATACAAGCGATTATAACTTCGGCAGCGATTATTACGCTATCGGATTCAGAAAAGACGATAAAGAGCTCACGAACAAAGTCAATGACGCGCTGCAGACACTGATCGACGACGGGACTGCCGCGAAGATCAGCAAGAAGTGGTTCGGCAAAGACATCGTGATACTCGAAGACTATTAAACACAAGCATAAATCATGAGGTGATACTATTATGGCATATATTGCGCAGATAATGCCGCTGCTTATGAAGGGCACGATGATGATGGCGGGACTTTTTGCCCTGACCCTCGTCATCGCGATACCGCTCGGGCTTCCGATAATGTTCGGCAGCACGTGCAAATTCAAAGTGGTCCGGTTTCTCTGCAAATGTTACATCTGGATATTCAGGGGGACTCCGCTGCTGCTGCAGCTGTTCTTCTTCTATTATTTCCCGGGCATAGCGTTCGGGATAAGGTTCGGTGCCTTCCCTACAGCGGTGTTTACGTTCGCACTCAATTACGCGGCGTATTTCGCCGAGATATACAGGGGCGGGATGAACAGTATCGATCCAGGGCAGTATGAGGCAGCTCATTCGCTCGGGCTTTCGAAGCATCAGACGACTTACGGGATCATCATCCCGCAGACTCTTAAAGTAGTGCTGCCGCCTATGTCGAACGAAGTCATCACCCTGATAAAAGATACCGCGCTCGCGTCTGTCATCACGCTCGATGAACTGATGAGACTCACGCAGGGACTGGTCAGCAGAGATGTGACTCTGACGCCGTATCTCATAGCGGCAGGGATATACCTGCTGTTCACGTTCATTATGACAATGATATCCGACCGGGTCGAAAAACATTTCTCAAAGTACGACAGTCAGGGGGAATGGTGATGATACTCGAAATGAAAGATATAATAAAGGAATTCCCGAATATCCGCGCGCTCGATGATATCGATTTCAGCGTAGATGAAGGAGAGACTGTGGCGATCATCGGACCGTCGGGGTCGGGGAAATCCACATTGCTGCGGTGCATAAACTGTCTGACTCGCGTGACATCAGGAAAGATAACGCTCGACGGCAAGACGTTTGTGGACGCGAAGCCGGGCGGGCCGCTCAATAAAAATCATGAGGCGAAATATCTGCCTGATAAAGAGCTTCTTGAAATATGCTGCGAGACCGGCATGGTGTTCCAGCATTTCAACCTGTTCCCGCATATGACGTGTCTCGGAAATATCTGCTACGCGCCTGAAAAGGTAAAGGGCAGATCTAAGCAGGAGGCGGAAAAACGCGGGATGGAGCTCCTTGATCTCGTAGGACTCGCGGACAAGCGCGACGAGTACCCGGGGAGACTTTCGGGGGGACAGAAACAGAGAGTCGCGATCGCGAGAGGTCTCGCGATGGATCCGAGGATCATGCTCTTCGATGAGCCGACTTCTGCGCTCGACCCTGAGATAACCGGTGAGGTGCTCAATGTCATGAAGAAACTCGCGAACGAGAAGACTACGATGGTAGTAGTAACGCACGAGATGGGGTTCGCGAAGGAAGTGGCGGACCGCGTGATATTCATGGATCACGGCGCTATCGTGGAGCAGGGCAGCGCGGAGCAGATATACGGCGCGCCTAAGAGCGAGAGGCTGAAAGAATTCCTCGGCTCGCTGATCAACTAAAGCGCGAATATTGATAAAACAGGTGTGATTTCCGGGAGATCGGAGGTCACATCTTTTTTGTGGTTTATAAAAAGTTTATAATATTGTAATATTAACGAAAGAGGCATATACTAATCTCGAAAGGCAGCAGCTATGACAATAAAAAAGAAATTACTTTTATCGAATATACTGATGGTGGCCATTCCTGTGACTATCGCCGTGATACTTATCGTGATCGGCGTACTGACGGTCGGGAACCGTTACTGGGAATCGACGGAAGCCATGTATAAAGACGAGAATGGCATCACTACCGCGCAGAATCTCATATACGCGTATCATGAAGAATTCTACGAGACGGCCGATAAAAACTATTCGGAAACGAAGAACAAAAAGATCCTGAAGCGCGCTATCGTGGAACTTGGGCGCATGGGGTATCATTTCTCAGAGACCTCTGACGGGAAGGTCATCTATTCGAATCTGACGTCGAAGGATCATAAGACGGAAGAGTATCTCGCGGGCGGCGTTATAGATGAAGTGGATACGCTTTCTGTAGGCTACGGCGACAGAGCTGTGATAAAGCAGACATTCCAGTACAGCGACAAGGGGACATCGTTCTTCATCATCGCGGTCAATAACAGTACGGCTTCATATATAGGAAAATACGGCACGTATATCGACAGATATGTCATGCCTTATATAATATTCTTTATCATCGCGGTCCTGCTCACGATCATTCTGACAAGCTTCTCATTGTCACGGTGGATCGCGAGAAATATCATGCCGCCTCTGCGTGAGCTGCGGAACGGCTCACGGGAGATCATGGCGGGCAACCTCGACGCTACGGTGACCTATGACAGGGACGATGAGTTCGGTGAAGTGTGCGGAGCGTTCGATGAGATGCGTCATCATCTGAAGCTTTCGACGGAGGCGCAGGTGCGTTATGAGGAATACAGGCGTGAACTTATATCCGGGATATCGCATGATCTAAGGACGCCGCTCACGACGATACGCGGATATGTCGACGGTATGATCGACGGCATCGCGGATACGGACGAAAAGAGGATGAAGTATCTCAGGGCGATCCAGGTCAGGACAGGTGATCTGGAGAGGCTGGTCGACGATCTCTCTATGTACAATAAGATGGAGAACAAGAGTTACACATACGACATGCGGAAGATGGATATAAACGCGTTCCTGGATGATTATGTCGAAAAGTACTCGGGCGAGATGATGTTCAAAAAAGCCGTGATAACACTTGAACATACGCCGGGCAGGACACTGATACGCGGTGATGAAAAACAGCTGCAGCGCGTGATGGATAATATAATCATCAACAGCATCAAGTATATGGATGTGAATAAAGACAAAGTACATGTAAGTATAACCGCAAAAGAAACAGATGATTCGGTAGTGTGGACCGTGGCTGATGACGGACCGGGAGTGGCCGGAAGCGATCTTGAGAAAATATTCGAAAGCTTTATGAGGCTCGACAAAGCGAGGACTGGAAGCAATGAAGGAAACGGACTCGGACTTTCAATAGTGAAGAGTATAGTTGAAGATCACGGCGGGACTGTGAGAGCTGAGAGTGAGAATGGCCTTTCGATAATCATGACATTGCCGCTTATTGATGAGCAGGAGAGAAAAGATGGATAAGGAAACGAGACGAAAGATACTGATCGTTGAAGACGATCGACTTATAGCTGAACTCGAAAGAGACTATCTGGACGCGAACGGATTCGGCGCGGAGATCGCGCTGACCGGTACAGATGGGTTCAAGATGGCGATGACGAACGATTATGACACCATCCTGCTCGATATCATGCTGCCGGGCATGAACGGATTCGACATTTGCCGCGAGATCAGAAAGAACAGCAATGTGCCGATCATCATGGTGACGGCGAAGCGTGAGGATATAGATAAGATAAGAGGCCTCGGCCTCGGCGCCGATGACTATCTGCTGAAGCCTTTCAATCCGGCAGAACTGGTAGCGCGCGTGAAAGCTCATATCAATGTCCATGAGAGGCTGAAGGATGAGACGCGGGCAGATAAGATAGAACCGCATACGATAACGATGGGCGAACTCGAGATACGCCCTGAGGAGTACAGGGTATACCGCGGCGGGAAGGAGATATCTCTGACTGCAAAGGAGTTCGAGCTTCTTCTTTTCCTCGCTGAGAACCCGAACATCGTCTTCTCGAAGGATGTGCTTTTCGAGAGGATCTGGGGATTCGATTCAGTAGGCGATACAGCGACCGTCACAGTCCACATCAACCGGCTGAGACAAAAAATCGAGGAGGACGCTTCGGCTCCGAAATACATCGTCACTGTGTGGGGCGCCGGGTATAAATTCAAAGTTTAGTTTTTTGTTATATTCCCTTTCTTTTGCTGTTATTTGTATTTTGTATGATACAGACAGTAAAAGGAAGGGAATGTTTATTATGAACGTACTTATCATGACAGGGAAGTTTGGCATGGGGCATGTATCCGCCGCAGCTTCCGTAAAAGAGAAAATCGAATATCGTGATCCGTCGGCTGTTGTGCATATCGTGGATATAATGGATGTTTTTCCGCGGGAGCTCAGCTCGCTGGCATATCTGGGCTTCAACAGCCTGGTCAATAAGTGCCCGAAGATCTACAATCACTTCAACAAGCTCTCGGAACTGCACGCGTGGTTCCCAATGAAGAGGATCGTCGCGAGGGGCATAGGCCGCATGGTGAAAGAATACGATCCCGATATCATCATTTCGACGGTGCCGTTCAGCGGCATGTTCGTGTCGACTTATATGAAATATACTCATAATGAAATACCTCTGATCTCATGCATCACAGATATTTCTTTCCATAAGGCATGGCTGTCACCAAAAACAAAAGCTTACACTGTGGGCTCAGGATCGCTGAAGGCGCGTCTCGTGCGTGAAGGCATTCCGGCGGGCAGTGTATTTGTGACGGGCATCCCTGTGAAAGAGCGCTTCACAGAAGTGAAGAGAGCTGAAACCGGCCGGAGAAAACGTGTCCTTCTGATGGGAGGAGGTCTCGGCCTTATCTCGTCCGCTGACGGCCTCATGGATGCTTTGAGCGGGATGGACGATGTCGATGTGACTGTCATCACCGGTAAGAATAAAAAGCTGCAAACAGAGCTGTCGGAGAAATATCCTGATGCTGAGATCATCGGATTCACAGACAAAGTATCTGACTACATGGCTGAAGCGGATCTGCTGATCTCAAAAGCAGGCGGCATCACGATGTTTGAAGCCATAGATTCCGAGACACCTATGTTAGTGATCAAACCATTCCTCGAGCAGGAAGCCGGAAACGCGAAGTTCATGGAACGCCGCGGTATCGGCAAGGTCATCTGGAACAAGGATGCTGACATCGGCGCGGAGATAAAGGCATTGCTGTCGGATGACAAAGCACTGAATGAGATGAAGACAAATATGAAGACGATCACAGACGAGATAGGCGGAACGGATATAAACACAGTGATCGGAGACTTGGGATATAGGGAAGAAGCGGTTTCATAAATATGAAAGCAGTAATTATATTGGTCATTGCCGCGATAGTGTTCGTCATCGCGGTGATGTGGTCGGGAGTACCGACAGCGTATCTCAGGATACGAAACAAGTTCAGACATAAAGGGCGCGCGGGTGACCGCGAGCTCTGTCTTACGTTCGACGATGGGCCGAGCGCGGAATATACGCCGCGTCTTCTCGATCTTCTGAAAAGATACGATGTGAAGGCGACTTTCTTCGTTGTCGCGAAATTCGCTGAGGAAAATCCGGACATAATAGAGCGGATGCTCGATGAGGGACACTGCATCGGACTTCATTCATATGATCACAAGTTTCAGATGACAATGGGCCTCGGAAAGACAAAGAGAGATTATGACAGCGCTGATCAGGTCATGCGCAAACTGGGCCTCCGCCCGAAATATTACAGGGCGCCTTGGGGAACGGTCAATGTCGCTTCTCTTGACAGTGTCAGGGACAGAGCCTATAAGCTTGTGTTCTGGGATGTCATGGTCGGAGACTGGAGCGCGAAGACTACAGTCACACAGATAATAGAAAGGCTGCAGAAAAAAACCCGCAGCGGAGACATAATATGTCTCCACGACGGGCGTGGGAGCGACGGAGCTCCGGGGCGCACTATTGAGGCGCTCGGGACCATGATACCTTACTGGAAAAAGCATGGGTATCGTTTTGTCGCGATCCCTGAAAAATAATGATGTAATAACAAATTATATATTCGCCGCGAGTTCTCTGACTTTTTCAAGATTAGGCGAATCTTTCATCGCGCCTTTTGTAAGCATACCGCTTATCGTGACGATGCCTTCTTCTTTCCATTTGAGGTAACCGCACATATCGTGGAACATCTTTTCGGATCCTCCGAAAACATCCGGTGACATCGAGTCCAGAAGCATCGCCGCTGAGGTGATGTGGAAGCCGACTTTGTTCATCGAATAGAATCTGTCGATCGCGATCTTGAGCTTCGCGCTTATCATGAACCAGTAGATCGGTGACGCGAATACGATCACGTCGGTAGTTTTCATCTCTTCAAGAACATCATACATATCATCTTTTATTACGCATACGCCTTTATGCTCGGCGCAATAATCACACGCTCTGCATGGCGCTATATCTTTGTCACGGATATATATCGCCTTAGCGTCATTCCCGGCATTTTTCGCCGCTTCGACGAAAGCTTCGGTCATGATGTCTGTATTGCCGCCTCTTCTTGGGCTGCCTGAAAGTACCAGTATTTTCTTTCCCATATAGTTGTCCTCCTCTTTCATATTGCTGCGTATCATTATACCATATCAAAACATATACATCGATATCAAAAAAGGTCAAAAAAAAGCTTGATAGTGATAATGGATAATCAAAAGGGAAGTGCTATAATGACTTCGCGGAGGAAAATGAAATGAACAGACAGACAGTCGAAGATATAAAGAACAGAAAAGAAACTATATGGATAAATCCTGATCTCGGAGGAACAAAACATTACAGCATCGGCCCTGATGACATACGTGACGCGGAGGAAAGACTGGAGAGGTTCGCGCCGTTCATCGAGCGTGTGTTCCCGGAGACTGCTCCGCGCGGCGGTATCATCGAGTCGGAGCTTTTTCCGCTCAATAAGATGGAAGGGCTGCCAAAGAATACGTTCCTCAAGGATGACGCTCATCTCGCGATAGCGGGGTCTGTGAAGGCCAGGGGCGGTATCTATGAAGTGCTGAAGCGCACGGAAACACTCGCGCTTGAAAATGGCATCATCACTACTGACAGCGATTACGCGTGCCTCGAGGATCATAAAGATTTCTTTGGGAAATACAAGATACAGGTCGGCTCGACAGGAAACCTTGGCCTTTCAATAGGTATCATGAGCGCGATGATCGGCTATAAAGTGATCGTCCATATGTCGGCCGACGCGAAGCAGTGGAAGAAAGATCTTCTCCGAAGCAAGGGCGTGAAAGTAGTCGAATACAAATCGGATTATTCTGAGGCGGTCGCGAACGGAAGAAAACAGTCAGACGCGGATCCGTCGAGTTATTTCGTCGATGATGAAAATTCACTTGATCTGTTCCTGGGCTATAGCGTCGCGGCAGGAAGACTGGCGCCTCAGCTTAAAAATCAGGGTGCTGTGGTGGACGATGATCACCCGCTGTTTGTGTTCATTCCATGCGGCGTCGGAGGAGCTCCGGGCGGGATCGCGTTCGGACTAAGGATGCTGTACGGAGATAATGTCCACGTATTTTTTGTGGAGCCTCTCGACGCGCCATGCTTCACGCTGGCGATGGCATCGGGCAAAGGCCACGACATTTCGATCGATGAGATGGGACTTAAAAGCACCGATACTCAGGCTGACGGCCTCGCGGTGGGAAGAGCGTCAAGCGTCTCGTGCGACATCATGAAGAGCGAACTTTCGGGATGCATAACAATGGATGATAAAGAACTTTTCGGATATCTAAAAGAGTGCTATTATAAGGAGGGCGTTTTTCTCGAACTATCGGCATGCGCCGGGTTCGCGGGTCCCACGAGACTCTCTTCGGAGGAAATGCGCGCGTATATCAGTGATCGCGGTCTGACTGATAAGATGGACAAAAGTATTTATATAATTTGGGCAACGGGCGGTGCACTCGTCCCGGAAAGTGAAAAGGAGGCATATCTAAGTGTATAAGGAAGCATTGAGACCCTCATGGGTAGAGATCGATCTTTCCGCCCTTGATTACAATATCAAGAGTATCAAAGACAAAGTAGGAGACAAGACAAAATTAATAGGTGTAGTAAAGGCTGATTCGTACGGCTGCGGCGCGGTGAAATGCGCTGAAGTCCTCGCGGCGAATGGCGTGGATACATTCGCGGTAGCGACTCTTTCGGAAGCTGTCGAGCTCAGGAAGGCGGGGGTCAAAGGAACAG
>CALDNM010000073.1 GCA_937915045.1 uncultured Clostridia bacterium | reverse complement strand
ACATATATAAAATGTTTCATCGCTCTGTTCGCGACGCTGGTATGGGTACTCATCATGCTTTATCTGAGCACCGTACACGAGACGGATCCTCTGAGCATGATACCGGGGGCATTCTTCGGCGCGGTATCAAATATACTGGTAGGAGCTAATCTTCTGCCTGACGCGCTGGAAATGGGCCTTGTTGAGTTCGTGAATATATGGGGCATATTCAATATACTTGCATGTTCCATTATGATCATAAGTATAAACAGCATACGCAACAGATATGATTCGCGCGGGTTCGCGAAAATATACGGCAGGATAATGTTTGTTACGACATGCGCTGTTACGTTTTTAGGAAATCTGCTCCTGCCGCTGGTATGTGTATTATAAAAAAGGAATTGGCTGATGATAAGAAAAAGTGAAGAAGCTGAACGTGACGCGCTGAGGATAACGGCTGACGCGATGATGGCGGCAGCGAGGACAGCGCCAAAGGGATGCGGCATAGACAATATAGTAACGGCTGTGATCGACGGTGAGGATAAAGATGATCTTGCGGACGAGATGATGAAGATCCACGAGGAGACCGGGCTGGAGTTTTTCGAGCGCGACTCTGGGAACGCGAGAAGCAGCGATCTTGTGATCCTGATCGGAGTGAAGGACAAGCCTATCGGTATGCCTCACTGCGGGCTCTGCGGTTTTAGTGACTGCGCGGCGAACAGAAAGGCCGGGGCGAGGTGTGTATTCAACATCACCGATCTCGGGATAGCGATGGGATCGGCTGTATCAAAAGCGGCAGATGACCGCGTGGACAGCAGAGTGTTTTACTCAATGGGGAAGGCCGCGCAGAGACTTGGCATACTTGGGAGCGACGTAAAGAATGTTTATGGTATAGGGCTTTCGATATCGTCGAAGAGCATATATTTCGATCGCGGACCGCGCAAAATGATGCAATAAATATAAAAATAGATTATAATAATTTAAATATATAATGTTGAGGAGGAAGAATTGACATCAATAAAAGGGAAAAAGTTTCTGGCGGTGATACTTGCGGCAGCAGTGTGTGTCTGCATGCTTGCGGTACCGGAGACTGTTTCAGCTAAATCAAAATCTTATCTAAGATTCACCAATGTTTCCGCGCACAAAACAGTGCAGCGCGGGAAATCATTTAAGGTGAAGTATAATACATCGAAAAAGTACAGACATTACAAAATCAAATGGAGATCTTCAGATACTAAGACGGCGTCGATATCATCAAATGGAACGATAAAAGCAAAAAAAGATGGTACGGTCACTATCACCGGAAGTGTAAAAAACCATTCGTCACTGAATGACAAATGTACCATTACTGTACGTAAAAGTGTAAGTAAAGTATCGATATCCGGTATTTACAGCGGATATGTCCTGAACATCGGGGAGACGAAAAAACTCAAAGGAAAGGTTTCACCGACTGACGCTACGGATACTTCTATCAAGTGGTCATCCGCGGATGAAAGTATTGTATCTGTGGACCAGGAAGGGACGCTGACAGCCAATAAAGGCGGAGAAACAGTCATAAAAGCAGCGTCAAAAGACGCGCCTTCTAAGTATAAAAAAGTCAAAGTCTATGTCGGAGTGAAAGCTTCGGCGGTAGATGTGACCGGAAAGAACATAATCAGAAAGGGACATTCTGTCACTTTGAAAAGTCGGATCACTCCAAGCGATGCCGCAAACAAGGCTGTGAGATGGTCGTCGAGCAATAAAAAAGTCGCGACTGTGAGCAGCCACGGGAAAGTAAGAGGACTGAGAAAAGGGAAAGCGACAATAACAGCTGTGTCGGTAGACGGATCGAAGAAGAAGAGCTTTACGGTAAGAGTTGCGGCTGTGTCCAGAAACGATACTCATTTTATTGCGCATAGAGGTTTGAAAAGTATGGCACCGGAAAACACCGCGGCAGCATTCACACTTGCGGGCAAGGCAGGTTTCTGGGGGACGGAATGCGACGTCTGGGAGACGAAGCACGCCGATGACGGAAGTTTCGATATCATAATACAGCACGACAGCACATTCGAAAGGATGTGCGGAGACACGTCAGCTTCAAATGGCCTTACTGCCGATGAAGTCAAAAAACTGGATGTGACAAACGGAGCGAATGCGGCTGATTATGACGAGCATGTATGTTTCTTTTCAAGGTATCTCAGAATATGCAAAAAATATGATATGGTCCCGGTCGTTGAGATAAAAGATCTGAATATGTCAGATGAAGCGCTCCACAAAGTCGTGGATATGTTATATCATAACGGGCTTCTTAAAAAAGCGAATATCATAAGCTTTGATCTTGACAAAGTCACACGCGCGCGCGAATACGCGGTGTCTCAGTATAATATAACGCCGGATACATTTTATATAATCGATTCAAAGAACGGTTCTGTGAGCTGGCAGGCAGAACGAGCCTCATCTGCCGGACTTACAGGAGTATCACTGAAAAGGACAGAAATAAACGACGATATTTTCAAGTACTGCACCGAAAAAGGCCTCAAGATAAACTTGTGGCCTTACAGGAGTTCAAACGCGACGACTTATGAAAATATGTATAATGATATACAGCACTACACACCAGACAGCGTCACAACAGACAATGTGATGTTTGATTAGTCCGTTTTATTTCTCAGTGAATTCATAATTTGAAAGCATTTTATCGCAGCCTTCGGCTATACCGGTCACCGGTCTCCAGCCGAGGGCTTCTAATTTGCTGCCGTCAAGGCCGATGAATTTAGCCGGGTTGTACATGCCCGATGATTTTTCGGGGATGTCGATAGTCAGCTTGAGATGTTTTTCAGGTCTCGACGCGATGAACGCTTCAGCGAGCTGCCTGATAGAAATAATATTTTTGCTGTCAGCGACATTGTAAGCCATATCTTCGCCTTTAAGAAGGACATAGAATACCCCAGCCACTGCGTCCGCTACATAAGTGTAGGCGCGCTGTGAGCTGCCGTCGCTGTTCATCACGATATCATTCCCGCGGAATATATGTGACGCGAAATCCGCCTGCACGCGTCCGTCATCGAGTGACAGCCCCGGTCCATAGATATGAGCGAAGCGGGGCATCCTGCACTTGATGCCGTACTGAGCCGCGAAGCATGAGCATATCGTCTCAGCGGCGCGTTTGCCCTCTGAGTAGCATGATCTCGGATCGAGGATATCGATCTTCCCATAATCGTTTTCTTTGATTTCGTCTATATCACCTGCAACAGTACCGTATACTTCTGAAGAAGACATCAGGACAAAGGCCGATGATTTCTTTTCGACTGCGAGATCGAGCAGATTGAACGTGCCTGTGATGTTCGCTCTGATAGTCGAAGTCGGCGCTTTTTTATGTTCTGAAGGCCTTGCTGAACTTCCGCCGTGGAAGATATAGTCTACCGGGCTTTCCGTTTCAAGAGGGATGCAGACGTCCTGGACTATCAGTGTCACATCATCTCTTTCGAGGATCCTGCCCAGGATGCGTTTAGCCTTCGCTTCGTTCCTTACGAGCGCGAGGACGTGTATCCCAAGATGCTTTGCGTCATTGAGACCAAGCAGCGTATAGAGTATGTACGAAGGGATCATCCCGCTCGCGCCGGTCACGAGGACCGTTTTGCCTTTAAGTTTATCCCATGGAAGATCATTGCTGATGATGCCTTCTATATCTTTTGTTATCACAGGGTTGTCAAAATTATCGATTTTCATAGTTTCCTCCGTCTGCTATTTCTCTTTTAAGTGATCGAATATGAATTTTACGATAGACTCAGTCTCGTCGTGGTTTTCCGGTGAGACGTATTTATCGCAGAAATGTTTAAGTCTGTCCATGTCGTAAGGAGCAGCGATGGTCTTCGCGAGTTCATTCGCGTCAGAGCATATCGGTCCCGGCATTTCTTTTTTGTAATCTATATACAGTCCGCATTTGGACGTATATTCATCGTAATCGTACGCGTAGAAGAAAAGCGGCGCGTCAAGAAGAGCCGCCTCATATATGACGCATGAATAATCGCTGATGACGATATCTGCCTTGAACAGCATGTCGAAAGTAGTGAAATATGTATCATAGATCACGAATGGGCTGGTGCTGAACGCGCCTTGATCTATATCCGACAGCGGATGAAGCTTGAGAATAAGATTATATTCACCTGTGTCTAAAGCTGCGATAAGTTCATTGACTTTGACTTTGAATTCTTCTTTTTCATTTTCTTCACGGCGGAAAGTAGGGCAGTACACTATATTTTTTCTGCCATTGTCGAGATCCGGATATTTCGCTGATATCTCAGCTCTCATTTTTTCACCATACTCTTTGCTTTTCAGCAGCTCTACACGAGGCAGGGCAAGAGTTTTTATGATAGAAGGGTCGGCGTCGAAACCGGCGGAAAGGTGTGGCTTGTAAGCTTCAGAACTCGCGAAGATGTAATCATAGTTCCTGTGCATCTTCATTGCGCGCGCTACTTTACTTGAACTGCCTTCAGGCTTGTCGAGCGTACTGTACCCGAACTGCTTCATCGTTCCGACAGAATGCCATATCTGTATGACAAGTAATGTTTTTTTATGCTTCAGGCAGCTTGTCATGATCGAGTAAGAGTCGAGTATGACTGCTTTTGATGTGGCAAGGTGCCAGCACTGTCTCAGCATGTGGAAGCAGTATCCGATCTTGCGCGAAATGCCGCCATCTATCTTCTTCGTGAGCATTACTGTAATGTAATCAGGATGAAGTTCATTTATCTTTTTCTCTATCATCTGAAAATCAAGCGAAGGGTCATCGCTTTGTCTGCTGAGAAAAACGATCTTGTCGCGTGTCGGGAACAATTTCAATATGCTGTATACGAGGCTGTAGAATCCTAAGCCTATCTTCAATATTATAATCATGTTTAAAGTATAGCATTGACGCATTGTTATCTCAAGAATGATATGATATAATTCATTTGCGTTTCGCAAGGAGGCGGAAAATGGACAATATTGCTATAATTTTTGCGGGTGGAAGCGGCGTAAGGATGGGTGCCGGCATCCCAAAACAGTTCCTTGAGATCAATGGGGAACCTATCATAATAAAGACTCTCGAGTGCTTTGATGACCATCCTGAGATAGACAAGATCGTCATAGCGTGCAAAGAGGATTACATTCCGACGCTGAAGAAATATATCAGCCGTTTTATGCTCCAGAAGGTGACAAAGATAGTTCCGGGAGGCAAGACCGGACAGGATTCTATCTACAACGCTCTTTCGGCCGCGGCTTCCGACAGCAGTGATGATTCGATAGTGCTCATACACGACGGAGTGAGGCCTATCATCACGAAGAAGCTCATAAGCGAGAATATCGCGAGTGTGAAAAAGTATGGCAGTGCCGTGACCTGTACTCCGATGTTCGAGACTCCGGTCATGAGCACGGACGGTCAGCATGTAGAAGAAGTCATGAAGAGAAGCGACTTTTATACAGCGCAGGCTCCGCAGAGCTTCCATCTCGGTGAGATACTCGCGGCTCATGATAAAACAAGAAAAGAAAATCCCGATTATACCGGGATCGTAGACTCGTGTTCTCTGATGAAGAGCCTTGGAAAAGACATCATGCTCATCAAGGGGAACAGGGCAAATATAAAGGTTACTACACCTGAAGACCTTTATCAGCTCCGCGGGATGATATCATACCGCGAAACTGAAAGATACTTCGGGCTCGATGAAGAATAACTTCACTTTGAAATGAGACTATTGACGAGATCAGCGTCCGAGCGGGACAGTCTGACCGAAGTTGAAGTCTCTTTTCCGTTTGCGGCGGTGACTTTGATGTCGACTATCGTGCCTTCGGAGATCGCGCCGGTACCTGTCTCGTTGATGAACTGCATGACTTCAGGATGCTCTTTTTTGAGATCTCCGAGTTTTGATTTTGCTGCCATGAGCTTCATAGGATTCAATTTCCCCATAATAAAAAAACTCCTTTCTTTTAGATATTTCCAGTATACCACAGCAAACGATTATGTTATAATAGGCAAGTAACAAATGCTGTGATCCGTTAGCTCAGCCGGGAGAGCGTCTGGGTGACAACCAGAAGGTCGGCAGTTCAAGTCTGCCACGGATCACCATTGAAAACCGCTGATTTTCAAACATTCGGCGGTTTTTTATTACTCTTTTTTTATGCGGAAATAGAAATATGATATAATACATACGGATCATATTTATTGAGAAAGAAAGGAGCGCTTCGAATGACAGATCAGTCGATCGGGCCTGCTGTCAAAGATATCCTGGGCGGACATGCCCTTCTTATTATATGTATTATCTGCTATCTCGTATGGTGGTGCATCACATTCAAACCGGGAGGCAGTTCAACACTTTTTGGAAACACCTGTATAGTCCTGGCGTTCGTGTCAGGCGCTGCAGGAGTCCTGCTCAACAGTCACGGTATTTCAATCAGAGAAAACGCGTCGGCAGGAGTGCCGGGCGCTTATATACTTATTGGCGGAGCAGTTGTTTATGTAGTGCTGTTCCTCATATTCACGCTTGTATTTCATCGTCAGCTAACGACAGAACTGTTCCTTATCGTAGGATGGGCAGTACTTGAAATGTGCACTTTGAACGCGCTTTTCTGCACCGGTGATTTCAGCCGTACGATCGCGATAAGCCTTGCTGTCATTGTCATTGCCGCGGCTGCGGTGAGCCTTGTATGTTATATGCTATACTACGGCCTGAGCGGTCAAAAGGGATGGATCGACGGCATGATCCCGCTCATTATGGCGGGTACAGTAATGGCGATCATTGCGATAATGGCGCTTTGATCAGTCTGCCAGGTTTTGGAAGAACAGCATCAGACTTTTAGAGATATTGAAACCTTCTTCTATATTGGAATAAACCGCGATCATGTTCAGATCACTTTTTTTCTTGTACAATACAGCGCAGTCGTTCTTCATGAAAGTCGAAGAAGCTGAAAGACCAAGAGCGTATTCATCGGAAGCCGTTTTGAAAGATTTAGCCAGCTTGCTGTTCTGATCATATGGCCAAAGGCCTGTTGTCTTTGATTTCCTGAAACTCATATCGTTGAGATCGGCAGTCGCTTTAAATTCATTATCCATGATCTTTGTTTCATCGGCGTCTAAGCTCCTCGCTGAAACCTTCGCTGTGAATTTGCTTCCTGTCATCCTGAGATACCCCAAATTCGAGACCGCGATAGGGTCGCTGTTATCATTGCCGTCTATAGTCGCGTACACGCCGTCGCTCATAGTGTACATCAGACTTAATACATCGGAAGCATCGCTCGATTTATATACTTTTGACGGTTTACTTACAGACGTAAGATCATAATTCAGATCAGATTCCTTGGAAACATACTTGTCCTGATAATCAGCCTTCGCGTTCTGGACTCTTTTTTCGAATTTCGTTGAATCATTTTTGTCTACGACGACTGTTATAGACGCGCTCTGAGGATATGTATCATATGATCCTCCACCTGTAAATTTCGCTATTTCGATCACCATGCCGCTGGACTGACACTTGTTTATCAGAGAAGCAATAGCTTCTGTCGGATTCGGATGTGTCCTTGATCTGTCTCCGGACATCCCGCCTTCAAGTCCGGAGATAGTTATCTTATATGCCTTGTCTCCGCTTGTTGATGTCTTTGAGAGGCTCTTAGTCATCGTATATTCGCGTGTCGCGGCGCTGCCTGAACAGAGCACGGTATTTTTCGCGTAACTTAAATTAATGAGATTATCAGTCTCGAGATATTTGCTGCTTAGTTTATCGATATTTGCTGTGACAAGCAGTTTGATCTTACCGTGGTTCGTGGCGTCCTTCATAGTCGCGAGCGCGATAGCTGCCATCTGAGAGTATTGTTTATAGTCGGATCTCGATATGCCGCATTGAAGTGTAGTTGTCTGGACTCCGCTGTAACTGTTCGTCTCGCCTTTAGTAATAAGGAGGTTGTCGCTGCCGATCCTGTCGACGGTCATATCGTGCTTTTCTGCCCAATTATAGATCCAGTCGCTGATATCACTCACAGAACGCGCGTCCTCTGACGCGGCAGAAAGTTCCTGATATATTTCATAAATGTCATTTTTGACAGTCTTGTCGCTGGTCTCGTCATTTTCTGTTGTACATCCTGTGGCAAGTACCATAGTACATACGAGAACGACTGCTGTCAGAACGGAAACTAATTTTTTCATCTATATGATTCTCCTGTTTGATAATAATCGAAAATACCTTATAATAATACCATAATCAAATTAGATTTGTTAATAAAGCGGAAAAATTGCTTTAATAACAGTTTTGTCAGATGTAAAAGGGGCATACTATGAAGACACTTTATCTTGAATGTTATTCCGGGATCAGCGGTGATATGACAGTCGCGGCACTTCTTGATCTGGGTGCGGATCGAAAAGGCATGGAGAAGACTCTGAATGAACTCGATGTTCCGGGTTATAAACTCAAGTTTGGCCGCGCGGAGAAAAACGGCATCGACGCATATGATTTTGATGTGATCCTTGAAGGCCATGAGCATGAGCATCATCATGATCACGATCATGAGCATGAACACCATCATGATCACGACCATGTACATGAACATGAACATCATCATGATCATATACACAGAAATATACATGATGTCGAGGAGATAATCGACAGGATAGACGGACAGGAAGACGTGAAGAAACTCGCTAAGAAGATCTTCATGATAGTCGCGGAGGCTGAGTCCAAAGCTCACGGTCTCCCGCTGGACGAAGTACACTTCCACGAAGTCGGTGCTGTGGACTCTATCGTCGATATAGTAGGGGCGGCTTACTGCATTACTGATCTTGGCATAGAAAAAGTCATTACTTCGGATATATATGAAGGGTCGGGGCATGTACACTGTCAGCACGGGACACTGCCCGTACCTGTACCGGCTGTGCTCAACACCGCGCAGGCGTATTCACTTCCTCTTCGCATCACGGACAATGAAGGTGAGATGGTGACACCGACAGGGGCGGCGATAGCGGCAGCTCTTCGATCGGATGAAAAACTTCCTGAAAAATATGAGATAAAAGGGGTTGGGATCGGTGCCGGAAAGAAAGATTTCAAGAAGGCAAATATCCTGAGGGCCATGATCATAGAGCCCGCTTCCGGAAAAAGTGATGAAGACGAGGATATATGGGAGCTCGAAACTGATATAGACGACTGCAGCGGTGAAGCTGTCGGATACGCGATAGAGAAGCTCATGGCCGCGGGCGCGAGGGACGCGTTCTGTGTGCCGATCTTTATGAAGAAGAACAGACCTGCCCAGATGATAAAAGTGCTTTGCGACAGCGAGCTTATTGAGAGGATGGAAGATATTCTCTTCAAGGATACGACCACTATCGGCATAAGGAAATGGCCTGTGACAAGGACTATCCTCGGAAGACGTGAAGAAACGGTCGATACGCCTTACGGTAAGGCGAATGTGAAAGTTTGCGAACATGACGGGAATACGTATTATCGCCCTGAAGCTGACAGCGTAAAAGCGATATGTGAGGCGTCCGGAAAAGGATGGCAGGAGATATATAATGAAATAGTTCGTTCAGCGACTAAATAGAATAAAAAAATGCTTGTAAACAGCACATCCTTTATGTTATAATGTCCAATGTTCGACAGAAATCAAGCGAATAGCTACAGATAAAAAATTCATGGAAAAGGAGGTGCGGCAGATGTCCAAGAAATGTGAGATTTGCGGAAAGCAGCAGGTATCGGGAAACAATGTATCCCATTCAAACAGACATTCAAGAAGAAAATGGAATGCAAACATCCAGACTGTCAGAGTAGAAGAGGACGGCAGGGTCAGAAAAGCCAATGTATGCACTAGATGCATCAGATCCGGCAAAGTGAACCGTGCCAACTGATCGATCAGCAGACTTAAGATTCTGTTCCCGATACAAGGAGCAGAATCTTTTTGTATTTTTGGGACTTGGAGGCGAATATGGCTGATTCATATACGGTAAGGACCGATATAGGAAAAATCGTAGTTTCCAACAATTCGATACGTGAGATAGTGCAGGCCGCCGTGGATAAATTTGACGGCAGAGTTTATATAACAAATCGCAAGGGCCGTCCGCAGGGACGATTCGGAGATGAGGCCCGTGATATCGATATCACAGTTTCAGAAGGCCGTCTCAGGATCAGGACGTATATCGTCATCAGGTTCGGTATCAGTATACATCTCGTCACGAACGAGATCGCTGAAGATATTAAAAACGGGATCGAAACGGTCACAGGTCAGAAACCGGCAGTGGTATCTCTCGTAGTAGCGGGGGTCATGTCCGCAAAACTGGCCAAACGCGATATAGAGGTCGTAAAAGAATATGATGATTGACAGCCCGGTGACATCAGTAAAAGGCGTAGGCCCGAAAAAGGCTGAAGCTCTTGACAGACTTGGCATACATACTATGTCAGACCTGCTTTATTTTTATCCAAGAGATTATGAGGACAGAAGATCACCTGTCGCTGTCTCGGATCTTGTGCCGGGAGAGCCCGCATTCGTTAAAGCCGTTGTGATCAGCGTTGTCAAAACCCCGGGGAGATACAGGAAGAAACAGATATTGAAGGTACTTGCGGAAGACAGCACCGGCAGGATGGAAGCTGTGTTCTTCAATGCCTCTTTTTTAGCGCGTGATTTTACGCAGGGCGAGGTGTACTGTTTTTACGGCAAGCCGACGAGCAGCCAGGGACACATACAGATGATCCATCCTGAGTTCGCTAAGGCCGACAGCGCATCGGGCGAGATCGTCCCGGTATATCCGCTCACATCCGGGATCACACAGCGCGAGATCAGAAAACTCGAAAAAGCCGCTTCACAGTTTGCCGGAGAGGCTGAGGAAGACCTTCCGGATGAAGTCATAAAAGACAACGCTCTCTGCGATATCGGATATGCTCTCAGCAATGTCCATTTTCCGGAGACGATGGAGGCCCTCAGAAAAGCAAAATACCGTCTTATCTATGATGAACTTTTTGTCATGCATATCGGGCTTCTCATGATGAGAACGAAATGCAGCGACGGGATAGCATTCAGCCGGGATGGAGCGGAAACAGAATATCAAAAATATCTGCCATATGAACTGACGGGAGCGCAGAAACGTGTTGTCAAAGAGATCGCGGCCGATATGGAATCACATCAGCAGATGAACCGCCTGATACAGGGCGATGTCGGTTCCGGCAAGACAGCTGTGGCAGAATGCGCGTTGTACAAAGCCGTTAAAAGCGGATATCAGGGCGCTTTTATGGCGCCGACAGAACTTCTCGCCAGGCAGCACTTCAAGACTCTGAGCAATGATCTGGGGCCTCTGGGCGTCAGGATCGGATTCCTTTCAGGGCATCTGTCAAAATCTGAGAAAGATGAAGTTGCGGAAGGTCTGAGATCGGGCAAGATGGATATCGTCATCGGTACACATGCTCTTATACAGCCGTCGGTAGAGTTCAGCGATCTTGGACTCGTCATCACTGATGAGCAGCACAGGTTCGGTGTCAATCAGAGAGCTCTTCTGAGCGAGAAGGGGAATGACCCTGATATACTGGTAATGACCGCTACACCTATACCGCGTACGCTCGCTGTGATCATGTACGGGGATATAGATATATCTGTGCTCGATGAGATGCCTCCGGGGAGGCAGGAGATACTTACGAAAGCTGTTACTGACAAGAGCCGCGGTATCGTGTATGATTTTCTAAGAGGAGAGATCTCACGCGGCAGGCAGGCTTATGTCGTCGCGCCTCTGATAGATAAAACAGAGGATATTGACGCGCGTTCGGTGACGGAAGTATATGATGAACTAAAAAAGAAATTCCCGGAATTCCGTATAGCGTTACTGCATGGGCAGATGAACGAAAAAGAAAAAGACGCGGTAATGGAGGAATTCGCGGCAGGCGGGTATGATATACTTGTCGCTACGGTAGTTATCGAGGTCGGTATCGCTGTCGCGAATGCTACTGTGATGGTGATAGAGAACGCGGAAAGGTTTGGGCTGGCGCAGCTGCATCAGCTTCGCGGAAGAGTAGGCAGAGGCAGGGAGCAGTCGTACTGCGTGCTTATTTCCAATGGCGAAGGGCAGGTGTCGAAGGACAGAGCGAGGACTATGGTAGAGAGCAGCGATGGTTTTTACATCGCTGAGAAGGATCTCGAGCTCAGAGGACCGGGTGAGTTTTTTGGGACGAGGCAGCATGGCATACCTGATATGCAGCTCGCAGATCTTGTGAAGCACATGGATATAATGGAAGCTGTGCGCGGGACAGCGTCGGAAGTACTTAGGGATGATCCTGAGCTGACAGCCGGGAAGAATACGCCTCTCAGGAAGCGTGTCGAGGCGATGTTCGGCAGAGGGTCGATAATAAATATTTGATCGGAGAATAATGATATGAGGATAGTTGCAGGTGAATTCAAGGGAAGAAAACTGAATGCTCCCGCTGACAACGCGGTCAGGCCGACTACCGATATGGTGAAAGAGGCCATGTTCAGCATTATAATGGGGCGTATAGAGGACGCGTATGTCTGCGATCTTTTCGCCGGGACGGGGAATTTGGGGCTTGAAGCTCTGAGCCGCGGGGCAGATAAATGTATTTTCGGGGATCACGCAAGGTCGAGTATAAAAATCATAACTGATAATGTCGCTCTTTGCAGGGCAGAAGACCGTTCGGAAATAGTCCAGGGCGATTTTTTGAAAGTCCTCGACAGACTGGAGAGGCCGGCAGATATATTTCTGCTGGATCCGCCGTATAAAGGGGACCTTCTGGAAAAGTCGATAAGCGCGATAAGCTCAGCGGGTCTGCTCGCTGAAGGAGGCGTCATAATAGCAGAACACGATCGTGGAAAAAGGATCCCTGATATGATCGGCAAGTACGAGAAAATCAAAGAGAAGAGATATGGCAGAGTTGTACTGTCGATATTTATGTGATAAAATTATATAAATGCAAGAATTTGGAGGCAGCGAAAAGATGAATAAAGGGCTTTATGCCGGTTCATTCGACCCGATGACATGCGGGCATATGGATCTGATAAAACGAGCCGCGAAGATATGCGATGAGCTTACGATTGGGATAATCGAAAACCCGTCTAAGCAGCCTATGTTCACTACCGATGAACGTCAGGACATGATCAGAAAGGCTTGCAAAGACATACCTAATCTGAAGGTCGACAGTTTTTGCGGACTTCTGGCTGATTACGTGAATACCAACCAGTTCACACTGGTATTCAGAGGGCTCAGGAGCAGCATGGATTTTGAATACGAACTAACAATGGCGCAGATGAATGCTCGGCTTTATGAAGATAAGGTCGAAACAGTTTTTCTGATGACTGACCCGAAGTATTCTTTTATCAGCTCGTCTATGGCCAAGGAAGTATTTACTCTCGGCGGCAGTATAGAAGGACTGGTGCCGGAAATCGTACTGAAGACGATGGAAAACAGGAGGTAATTATATGAAAGTTTTAGATCTGCTTGCGGAAATCGAAGATATAGTCGATACTGCGTCGGGATTTCCTCTTACAGGGAAGATCATGGTAGACGCGACAGAGCTTCTTGAGATAGTTAAAGAGATCAGAACTGAACTTCCTGATGAAATACAGCAGGCTCAGTGGATAAAAAATGAAAGAGACAGGATCCTGGGAGAAGCGAAGACAGAGTATGATACTATCATCAAGGACGCCCAGAACCAGGCAGAATCGATGATCTCGCAAGATGAAATAACTGTGAAGTCGAGGCAGAGGTCAGCGGATCTCATGCAGGCCACCGAATCGAACATACGTCAGCTCAAGATGAGCACATATGATTATGTCGATGGTATTCTTTTCGATTTCCAGCAGAAGATGGATGAACTCTCAGCGACATATTTCGAAGATATGTTCAGCAAGCTTGAAACCACTTTCAATGAAGTCAACGCGACTCTCGCGAGCAACCGCGAAGAGATAAAGGAAATGGCGTATCGCACATCGATGAATCTTGAGGAAAAGGAGCCGGGAGCTATGAGTCCTGAAGAAAAAGTCTCTGATAATGCTGCTCTTTCCGATGAAGATGATTATCCAGATGAGGATTATCCGGAACAGTGAACGTAACAGGCATAATAGCTGAATATAACCCAATGCATAACGGCCATATCTGTCAGCTGGCGAAAGCCAGACTGACAGGTAAGGCCGATTTTACAGTGGCTGTGATGTCAGGAAATTTCACGCAGCGCGGAGAACCGGCTCTGTGTGACAAGTGGACTAGGGCCGGAATGGCGGTCGAAGCAGGGGTGGATCTTGTTTTGGAACTTCCATTCGTATACGCGACAGGAAGCGCTGAATATTTTGCTGAAGGCGCTGTCGCAGTGATGCGTGGTTTAGGTGTCGTGACACATTTGTGTTTTGGAAGTGAAGCGGGAGATACAGGCCCATTAAAAGAACTTGCGGATATATTGATCGCTGAACCGCCTGAATACAGGGAAGAACTGAAAAAACAGCTTGAGAATGGTGTCTCGTTTCCAAAAGCAAGGCAGGAAGCTGTTCAAAAACTCACAAAATACGCTGATCTGCTCAAGCAGCCAAACAATATACTGGCTGTTGAGTATCTGAAGGCGATAGGACATAACAACGACATAATACCCATTACTGTAAAGAGAACAGACGCGGCTCACGGAGATACTTCCTCGGAAAGCAATGAATTCGCGAGCGGAGCGGCTGTGCGAAAAGCCATTATTGAAGGCAGACCTGAAGATGCAGCGCGTTTTGTGCCTGAAACCACGGCTTCTGTGATAGCATCTGATGATTTCAGACCGGCAGATCCAAACGATCCGGGGTTTTACGCGCTTATTCGCAGTGAAATTCTGAGGAGGAAGCCTGAAGAGCTTGCTTCGATATTTGGAGCCGAGGAAGGGATCGAGAACAGACTGCTCAAATATATCAGGAAGGCAGGTACTCTTGAGGAACTGATTTCATCTGTCGGCACCAAGAGATATACGGATACAGGGATGAGAAGGCTTTTGCTGCACATACTTATGGGATTTCAGAAATGTGATCTGCATGCGTGCACGCCTTACGCGAGGATACTCGGATTCAATGAAAACGGAGCTAAGCTTCTGAAATATATAAAAGAAAACGAGACGGCATCGATACCTGTGATAACTAAGATCGGACGCGGAGCTGATGAAAATGAGATGGCTCGCCTTGATATAGAGGCATCGGATATGTATTCGCTAGCGTTTGGAAGTAATATCTATAAAGAAAGTGATTTTGTAAAAAAGCCTTATATCAAATGACGGTTGGCTGTTGAAAATAAGCCATTGCCGTAATATAATGATGTAGTTATATGTAAAAACGAAAACGGAGGAGACACTTATGAAAATCTTAGTAATCAACTGCGGAAGTTCTTCATTGAAGTACCAGGTCATCGATATGGATGGAGAGATCCTTCTCGCAAAAGGACTTGTTGAGAGGATCGGTATGGACGGTTCTGTCATCACGCATGAAAAGAAAGATGCCGCTAAATGGAAAAACGAAACACCAATGAAGGACCACAGCGACGCGATCGCGCAGGTTCTGGCTGCTTTAGTTGATCCTGAACACGGAGTCATCAAGGACATGAGCGAGATAGGAGCTGTTGGACACAGAGTAGTACACGCGGGTGAAAAATACGCTCATTCTGTACTTATCAACGATGATGTCATCGCGGCTCTTGAAGAATGTACAGAACTCGCGCCTCTGCACAATCCGCCAAATCTTCTTGGTATTGCGGCTTGCCAGAAACTCATGCCGAACACTCCTATGGTAGGCGTATTCGATACAGCGTTCCATCAGACGATGCCTCCGGAGTCATATATATATGCTCTTCCGTATGAATATTACACGGATCTTGGCATCAGAAGATACGGCTTCCACGGAACATCACATAAGTATGTAGCTCAGAGAGCTGCGGCTATCCTGAACAACAATCTTGATGATATGAAGCTCATCACATGCCATCTTGGCAACGGAGCTTCCGTATCGGCTATCAAGAGAGGAAAATGCATAGATACATCGATGGGATTCACACCGCTCGAGGGACTCGTTATGGGTACAAGATGCGGAGATCTGGACCCTGCTATAGTTACTTATATCAGAGAGAAGCTTGACCTTGATCAGGGCGTAGCGAACGAGATACTCAATAAGAAGTCCGGAGTACTTGGAATTTCAGGCATATCGAGCGATTTCAGAGATCTTGAAAAAGCGGCTGAAGAAGGAAATGAAAGAGCTCAGCTCGCGATAAAGGTATTCGTTCACAGAGTAAGATTCTATATCGGAGCTTACATCGCTGAGATGAACGGCGTAGACGCTATAGTATTCACAGCTGGCGTAGGAGAGAACGACATCCAGATGAGAGACCTCATCTGCAACGACCTTGGAAATCTTGGTATAAAGCTCGATCTCGTGAAGAATAAGGTAAGAGGACAGGAATGCGTTATCTCGAGAGATGATTCAAGAGTAGCAGTCGTACTCATACCGACAAATGAGGAGCTTATGATAGCGAGAGAGACAAAAGATATCGTTGAAGCTCTGTAAATAATTGTTGACAACAAGGGCGAGAGACTTTATACTTTAGTAGTTGCGATGAAAACAATCGCTGTAAGTATAGAGGAAACAGACTGAAGGAGGTGTAGAAATGGCAGTACCTAAGAGGAAAACATCAAAAGCAAAGAGAGACAGCAGAAGAGCGCCGAACATGAAGAAGGCAGCCCCTGGACTTTCGATTTGCCCTCAGTGCCACGAGCCAAAGCTTCCGCACAGAGTATGCCCAAACTGCAACTACTATGACGGCAAGGACGTTATGGCAGGCAAATAGTTTGGCATTATAAATGATGTTAAGGACGCGCGGTCATTCCGCGCGTCTTTTGTATGTTCGCGAAAGATTTGTATTTGGATCGATGTAGTGTATTATATCTATGAAAAGAAAGGAAATACATGATGCTTTTCAGAAAGACAGACACAAATTTCATAGCTCACAGAGGTATGTCGGGCATCGCGCCTGAAAATACCGCCGCGGCCTTCAGGCTGGCCGGTGAGAGTGGCTTCTGGGGCTGTGAATGTGATATATATGAAACGGCACGCGATGAAAAAAACGGCGGATCTTTCGATCTGGCTATAAGCCATGACGCTTCGCTTAAAAGGATGTGCGGTATCGACGATCCGGTCAGGTCGAAGACAGCGCGGCAGTTAAGTGAGATCAGGATCACAGGCGGGAATGGTATCGATGTTTATCCGGATGAGAAGATCTGCTTTTTCGGTGAATACGCTGATATATGTTCTGAATTCAGGATGGCTCCTGTAGTTGAGATCAAGGATACACGCATGTCAGATGAAGCAATAAGAAGGGCCGCGGATATCCTGGCGAGAAAAAGCCTGCTCGGAAACGCGATGATCCTCTGCTTCGATCCGAATAAACTGAACACATTACGTTATTACTGCAGAGAAAAGTATAACGCGGATCCGGATATATATCTTCTGGCACACAAATACTTTCCGGTCATGCCGGTCGCGATGAAAGCTTCGCGGAATGATTTTACCGGATTGAGCATACACGCGGCACATATGACCGGCAGGGTATATAAATTCTGCAAGGCGCGCGGACTTCAGCTGAATTTCTGGAATGTGAAGGATGACGCGGATATCCTGGACATGATAACGAAGTACAGAGCGGGATCCGTTACATGCGATTTTTGTCATTTCGATACCATGTAAAATATGGTATAATCATACGGATATTTTGTTAAAAATAAACAGTTTTGGAGGACAGATAAGTTGGCTACATTGACATATTTTCAGGCGGTATTTCTCGGGCTCGTACAGGGACTCGCTGAATACCTCCCTATAAGCAGCTCGGGGCATCTTGCTCTTATACAGTATTTTTTTGGAATAAGCGGGGACAGCGTGCTCTGGTTCACGGTCATGCTCCATATGGGGACACTTCTTTCTATTTTTGTAGTCTACTGGAAAGACATAATCAGACTGCTATATGAACTCGGAAGATGCATAGGGGATATATGCAAGGGAAGAGGGCCGCGCATCAATATAAATGAAACAAGGAGACTTGGCTTCATGATCTTAGTCGCGACAATCCCGACGGGGATCATTGGAGTCCTGTTCAATAAAACTTTCGAAGGCTTCTATTCAAATCTCGTAGTTATAGGAGCAGGGCTGATAATAACAGGAACTATCCTCTGGATAGCTGAAAAGTTTGGCAAAAGCGATAAACAAATAATGGATATGAGATTCAGAGATGCTGTCGCGGTAGGACTGATGCAGGGGATCGCTATCACTCCGGGAATATCGCGTTCAGGCTCATGTCTCTTCGGAGGACTCATGACTAATCTTGACCGCGAGCTCGCGGTGAGATTCGCGTTTCTGATATCTGTACCGTCTATACTCGGATCGTTCATATTCGAAATGAAAGACGCCGCTGGGACGGTTATCCCTGCCGGCACGACAGGCCCGATCATAGCGGGAATGATAGTCGCTTTCTTCGCGGGACTATTCGCGATAAAGGCCATGATAAAGATCGTTACACAGAAATCACTCAAAGGCTTTTCGTTTTATACCTGGATACTCGGAGCCGTTGTAGTGGTATATGCATTATTCGTGGCATAGTGTATAATATACAGAGTGGACAGGTAATGGTGAATGGCAGAAAATAAACGAAAGCCCGGCAGACCTAAAGGCTCGAAGAATAAAGCTGCATCTTCAAAGAAAAAAACGAGCGGGACAGCTAAGGGCAAAAAAACTGCTTCAAAAAAGCAGTCAAAGCAGATCGAGGAAAAGCAGGATAAGGTAGACAGCAGACTCAAAGAAGAGATAGCAGCAATAATCCTTCTGGCTGTCGGGGCTTTTCTCATAATCGCGCTGCAGACACATCTGGCCGGAAAGGTCGGGATCGCGATAGCGGGCGTCCTCAAGGGATGCTTTGGTTTTGGCGCGCTGATACTTCCATATTTTATTATCATTTATTCGATATGCGTATTTGTAAAAGCGACACTTCCTTTCAAACCGAGGACAGTGATTTTACTTATTGTAATGTTTTTGATGATAGATCTCATCAACGCGGCGCGTTTTTTAGACACGTTCAAACTCGGAACGCTCGGCTGGAAAGATATATATCAGGAAGGTACTGTTCTTGTGAATGGCGGTCTGTTCGGTACGTATGCCGGAGGAGGACTTGCTAAGCTGATAGGAGTGCCGGGCCTTTATATTTTTGCAGGTGTCATCATAGTAGTATGCGTGATGCTTCTGATAAACACACCTCTTTCGCGTCTTTATGAAGAAGTGAAGGACAGGAAAAAGCAGAGGAGGGAGCGCAGAGAGCTTCAACAGGCTGAAAAAGCGGTCCAGGAAGAAGAAAGGGCCGCGGAGGAGGCAGACCTTGCCGCGAAACGAGACGCGGTAGACAAGGCCGGAAGACAGCTTGAGATGGATTACAAGAGTCCGTCGCAGAGAGCGGATGAGATATTGACGGATGAGGAAAAAGAAAAGCGCAAGATAAACATAGGCCCTGAAATAATGCCGAAGTCGAATTACGCTGAAGAAGCGCACTCGGTGGACAAATCCGCTTATATGGGAAACCTTTCTCCAAATAAGAGAAATATCCTTGATATGATGAATGATGATGATCTTTTCGGAGGCCCTGAATATACGAACACTAAGGGACTCGGATATAGTGGTGAAGATAAAGATCGTGAAATGACAGGTTTTGGTTCAGATATAGAAGATGCCGGAAAGCCTAAAGCATCCGGGATAGGCTTTGAAAACGCGGGAACTATGGCTGCCGGCGAGGGAGCGGCAGTGGCCGCAGGCGCAGTAGCCGGTGAAATAGGTGAGTCACAGAAGAGAAAAGTGAAGAGCAGCTATAAAATGCCGCCTCTTACACTGCTCGATCCGCCGGGCCCCGGGATAAAGAAAAAAGGTCTGGAGCAGTCTCTCGGAGACAGAGCAGATCTTCTGGAGAGCACTCTTAAAAGCTTCAATGTCGACGCGAAGGTCGTGAACGTCATAAGAGGCCCTGCTGTTACGAGATATGAGATACAGCCGAATGTAGGTGTCAAAGTAAACAGTATCGTTCGTCTGGCGGATGATATCGCGCTCAATCTGAAAGCAAAAAGCATAAGGATAGAAGCGCCTATACCGGGCAAGGCAGCGATAGGAATAGAAGTCGAGAATGAACAGCGTGAGATGGTCAATATCAGTGAAATGATAGGTTCCAAGGAGTTCAGGAGCAGCAAATCCAAGCTCTCATTCACGGTCGGAAAAGATATCGGAGGAAGGGCAGTAGTCGCTGATCTTGATAAAATGCCGCATCTTCTGATTGCGGGTGCTACAGGATCAGGAAAGAGCGTTTGTATAAATACGATCATAATGAGCATACTGTATAAAGCTCGTCCTGACGAAGTTAAACTTGTGCTTATAGATCCGAAGATGGTGGAGCTAGGGAATTACAATGGGATACCGCATCTGCTGATACCTGTTGTGACTGACGCGAGCAAGGCAGCCGCGGCACTGAACTGGGCCGTATCGGAAATGACGGACAGATATAAAAAATTCGCGGCTGAAGGCGTGAGAAATATAAACGCTTACAACACTGTGATGAGGAGCAAGCAGCGCAAAGATGATATCCTTCCGCGTGTGGTCGTCATTATCGATGAACTCGCTGATCTTATGATGGTAGCCAGTTCACAGGTGGAAGACGCGATATGCAGGATAGCTCAGCTTGCGAGAGCAGCCGGACTGCACTTGATAGTCGCTACACAGAGACCTTCTGTCGATGTCGTCACCGGACTCATCAAGGCAAATATCCCGAGCCGTATGGCATTCATGGTATCGTCGCAGATAGATTCAAGGACTATCATCGATATGCCGGGAGCAGAGAAACTCGTGGGGAACGGCGATGTGCTGTTCAAGCCGCAGGATCTTAATAAACCGAAGAGGATACAGTGTCCGTTTGTAAGTGACAAGGAAGTGGAAAGAGTCATCTCTTTCGTTAAATCACAGGTTGAAGATGTTGAGTACGCTGATGAAGTGATCGACCATATTGAGAGCGGTCTTCATTCAGATACTGATGATGACGCGGATGAACTTCTTCCTGACGCGATCGAATGTGTAGTACTTGCCGGACAGGCATCTGTCTCTATGCTTCAGAGGCGGTTCAGGATAGGATATAACAGAGCCGCGAGGATAGTGGATATGATGGAATCAAGAGGTATAGTCGGCCCGCAGGATGGGTCGAGACCGAGGACTGTGAATATGACAGAAGAAGAGCTCAGGAAAATGCAGGATCAGGGAGATAATTAAATGAAGATATATTTTGAGACCATGGGCTGTCCGAAGAATCAGAACGATTCTGAAGCGGCCGAAGGCATACTTGAAAGATCCGGACATGAGATAACGGATTCTCCGCAGGACGCGGACGCGATCGTGATCAATACATGCGGGTTCATTGAAGACGCGAAAAAGGAATCGATCGAAAAGATATTCGATATGATAAGGATAAGCCGTGAGAATGGAAAAGGGAACGGCAGGAAGATCATAGCCGTCAGCGGCTGTCTGTCGCAGCGTTATGGTGAAGAACTTTTCGATGAAATGCCGGAAGTAGATATCTTTCTGGGAGTCAATGATTATGACAGACTTCCTGAGATATTAGAAAATCACAAGCCGGGAAAGCGAGAAAAATTTTTATCACTTTATGACAAGGATATGGATACGCTTTCACGAAAAATCGGGAAACAGCCGTATACTTCGACGATAAAAATAGCCGAAGGGTGCAATAATAAATGCACTTACTGCATCATACCGCAGATACGCGGGCTTTACAGAAGTGTTCAGATGAAGCATATCATCGAGGAAGCGAAGATGCTGGCCGAGGCTGGCTGCAGGGAGCTTATTCTTATCGCTGAAGATACATCAGCATATGGTATGGATATCTACGGTGAATATAAGCTGCCTCAGCTTCTGCATGAGGTCTGCAAAGTCGAAGGGATCGAATGGGTCAGACTTATGTACTGCTATGAAGACAGGATAAGTAATGAGCTGATCGAGGCTATGGCTTCTGAGGAGAAGGTATGTGATTATATCGATATTCCTCTTCAGCATGCCAGTGACAGTGTGCTGAAAGCAATGGCGAGACCTACGAGAAAAGAAAAGATCAAAGAGACTATCGCTAAGCTCAGAAAAGCGATACCTGATATACATATAAGAACTACTCTGATCGCGGGATTTCCGGGCGAGACGGAAGAGGATTTCCGTGAGCTGATGGATTTTTGCGCTGAGGAAAAGTTTGAAAGACTCGGCGTGTTTGCTTATTCGAAAGAAGAGGGGACGCCTGCCGCTGAGATGGCGGGGCAGATCGATGAAGATGTGAAGACGGCAAGATGTGACGCTTTGATGAGACAGCAGATAGAGATCTCGCTTGAAAACAACAAGAAAAAGATCGGTTCGGTCATGCAGGTCATGATCGAGGAAAAAGACAGTGAAAACACGTATCTTGGAAGGAGCAGATATGACGCGCCGGAGATAGATGACCAGGTCATCGTGGCTTCGAGGCTGGATCACGCTCCGGGCGATATAATAAATGTGAAAATAACAGATGCATTCGATTACGATATTGTAGGAACAGAAATAGGAGAAGGATATGAATCTGCCAAATAAACTTACTATGCTTAGGATATGCGCTATACCGGTATTCATTGTGATACTTCTTATGGATCACTGGTACATAGCAGCTATAATTTTTGTCCTGGCAGCGGCGACAGACGCGCTCGACGGGCATATAGCGAGAAGCAGAGGGCTCGTCACGAATTTCGGGAAGCTTATGGATCCGCTCGCGGATAAACTGCTTGTGACATCGGCTCTTATCATACTTGTTCAGACAGGAACAGTCGCGGGCTGGATGGTCATAGTGATCATCGCGCGTGAGTTCGCTATAACGGGTCTTAGGACAGTCGCGGCCGCTGATGGCGTAGTGATAGCAGCGGGAATGACGGGGAAAATCAAAACTGTCTGCCAGATGGTAGCTATAACATTACTGCTTCTTAAAAACTGGCCGTTCTGTTATCTCGGGTTCCCAATGGATCAGATCATGCTCTGGGCAGCTGTGATCATGACGATCGTTTCAGGGACGGAGTACATAGTGAAAAACTGGAACATAATCACAGCAAAGGGGATGTGATCATATGAAAACCGCGATACTTAGTGTCGGGACTGAAATACTGTTCGGACAGATCGAAAATACGAATACGTCTTATCTGAGCAGAGAACTAAATACTCTCGGGCACGATGTGATGTACCATTATACGGTAGGGGACAATCCTGACAGGCTGAAAGATATGATCAAACTCGCGTTCAGAGACTGCGACCTCATCATTACTACAGGAGGCCTCGGGCCTACAGAGGATGATCTCACAAAGGAAGTCGCCTGTGAGACTCTTCATGACGAACTGGTTTTGAACGATGAAGCCATGAAAACTCTGAAACTCAGGTTCAAAGAATTTAGATCGAATATGACGCCAAACAATATAAAACAGGCATATTTTCCTTCCAGGGCGAAGATATTGAAGAATCCTCAGGGCACGGCACCGGGATTCGCGCTTGAAGAAAACGGCAAAACGATAATATGCATGCCGGGGCCTCCGCGTGAAATGAAATATATGTATCAGCATGAGGTGAAGCCTTATCTGGAATCGCGATCTGACAGTGTGATCTTCTACAAGACGATAAAAACATACGGAATAGGAGAATCGCAGCTCGAGACAGATCTTCTCGATCTCATAGACGCGCAGGATGATCCTACACTGGCTACATATGCTAAGGAAGGCGAAGCGCAGCTTCGTATAGCATCCAAGAGAAAAACAAAGGCGGAAGCCGAAAAAGCAGTTGATGAGATGCTGGCAAAGGTCAGAGAACGTATAGGAAAATATATTTACAGCACCGATGATGAAAGCCTGGCTGAAGTCGTTGGGAAAAAACTTATCGAAAAAGATATCACTATCTCATCGGCGGAGTCATGCACTGGAGGGCTTTTCGCAAAAACACTTATTGACATTCCCGGGATATCTCAGGTGTTTGACAGAGGACTGGTGACATACAGCAACACAGCAAAAGAGCAGGAACTCGGCGTGAAGCATGAGACACTTGAAAAGTTCGGAGCGGTAAGTGAAGAGACTGCGCGTGAAATGTCTGAAGGACTCGCGAATGTGAGCGGAAGCGATATATGCGTTTCGGTCACAGGAGTGGCCGGGCCGGATGGCGGTACTGAAGAGAAACCTGTGGGGCTTGTATACATAGGCGTAACTTTTGAGGGGAAAACAAAAGTGATAGAACGCAGATTCAGAAATATCAGCAGGGCATGGATCAGGAATGCTTCGATGCTCGCGATGATGGCACAGGTCAACAGTCTGCTCGGGGAATAATATATGAGAAGTAATAAAGGCAATAGAAATAATAACAGAAACAGACGCTCTTCTTCACGCGTGTCACGCGGGGGAAGGCAGCAGGGCGAATACAGCCCCGGATCTGATTATGAGCGCGATGTCGAACTATATAGACAGATAGTCGGCGATCAGAAACATGGTGGAAGTGAAACTGATCCGCATCATTATGCTCCAAGCGCCGGAGATGCCGGAAGGCCAAGACGCAAATCGGAGAAAAGGCCACCCAAAAGAAGTACATACGATGACAGATATGTCGATCAGTACGCGGGTGATGCCGGTAGACCTGGCGGAAAAGGTAAAAAGAAGAAGAAATACAGGCTGAATAAAAAAGGACGCAGGATCAAACGGACTATATGTGTGATCCTTGCTGTTCTCGTGGCTGTGTCGGCATGCGCGGTATTCTATTTCAATTCTCTTCTCACAAATCTTGATAAAGTGGATACAAGCAATGCTGATTTTGGCATAAACAGTGGTGTCAGTACGGATCTGCTGAAGTATAAAGATGTGGTCATCCTTGGATCAGATGCCAGGAAGAACGAAGGTTACGACGGTTCCAGGACAGACGCTATAGTCATTATGCGGATAAACAGGCTGACGGGTGAGATAAGGCTCATATCTGTGATGAGGGATTCTTATCTTAAGATGCATTATACAGACGGATCTGAGATATACAGCAAAGTCACGCACGCGCACGCGTACGGCGGCGGAGTAAATACATGCTGGGCGCTAAATCAGGCGCTTGACCTGAATATAAAGCAGTTCCTGATATTCAACTGGAAAGCTGTCGCGGATACTGTAGATTCGCTTGGCGGAATAGAGGTCACTATACATCAGAATGAACTCAGCGACCTCGCGAAATATGGTAATGAAACAGCGAGGAACGTCGGGGGGACTTATCACCCGATAACTAAGACCGGAAAACAGACACTTGACGGAGTGCAGGCAGCGACTTACTGCAGGATAAGAAAGACATCCGGAGGAGATACGGGAAGAGCCAGAAGATATAAGGCTACGCTTACGGCGATAATCAAAAAAGCAAAATCGTCAGATATTTCAACAGTCCAGAAGACTGCCGAAAAGGCACTTCCTGAGATACGGACAAATCTTTCAAAGGCGGCTATCTGGGGCTATATGCTGCAGATCGGACGTTATGATATAACGAAGAACATCTCTTGGCCGCATAAATATTATGGTGGGATAGCGAGTGACGGAGTGTGGTACGCGATACCTCGCACGCTTGAGTCTAATGTCAAATGGCTGCACAAAAAGGCGTTCGATCAGGACAACTATCAGCCTTCTTCGACAAGTTTGACTGAGAGCAATGAGATCATCAACAGAATGGGGATACAGTAATCTTTCCTTGACGTTCATGTTGAATTTGCTATAATTATAAACATATAATTTGTTTTTATTCAATATAGTACATTATCAAAGCGGAAAAGGGGATTATTATGGATCCAGTAAGCGTTGGCTTCTTATCTATTTTGCCGCCGATCATAGCGATCGTGCTGGCACTGATAACAAAAGAAGTCATTTCATCACTGATGATCGGTATTTTGTTCGGGACGTTCACATACGCGTTCGCGAGCCATATCGGTTTTATGGGTGCTATCGGCACCACGTTCGATCTAATGGCCGGAAAGATGGGGGATAATGCAATGATGCTCATCTTCCTTGCACTTCTGGGAGTTATAGTCGCGTTGACTATGACGTCCGGAGGATCTCAGGCATATGGAGAATGGGCGGCCACTAAAATCAAAAATAAAAAGCAGGCACAGATCGCTACAGGCCTTCTCGGAATTATCATTTTTGTAGATGACTATTTCAACTGTCTGACAGTAGGTACAGTTATGAAACCTCTGACAGATGAGTACAAGGTCGCGAGGACAAAGCTCGCGTATCTGATAGACTCGACAGCGGCGCCTGTATGCATCATTGCTCCGATATCGAGCTGGGCGGCGGCAGTAGGAGCTACTCTGGCGCAGGCTCATATGTTCAAAAGCGATATCATGGCATTCTGCTCGACAATACCTTACAATCTATACGCTATTCTTACAATAGTCATGGTATTCACTCTGGCAGCAACTAATATAAGCTACGGACCTATGAGAAACTTTGAACTTCAGGCGAAAGAAACAGGAGACCTTGGAGTCAATCCTGATGGCATGAAAGAGGAACTTGTAGAGGCCAATGGAAAAGTCAAAGATCTTATCATCCCGATATTAGCTCTCATCGTTTTCTCTATTTTGGCGATGCTCTATACCGGCGGATTTTTCTCCGGCAAGGGGATAGGCATAATGGCGGCTTTCGGAGCGTGCTCTTCAGCACCATCTCTTGCTTATGGCGGATTCGGAGCTATAATAGTAGCTATGATCATGTATCTTCCAAGAAAGATAATGAGTTTCAAGACATTTATGGGATGCTTCGGTGACGGAGTCAAAACTATGGTACCTGCTATGCTGATACTCATCATGGCATGGACTATAAGCGGTGTATGCACACTTCTCAATACCGGAAAATATATCGGAGGCCTCGTAGCCGCGAGCAACTTCCCGCTTGTACTTATCCCGGTAGTTATATTCATAGTAGCGGCGTTCCTTTCATTCTCGACAGGGACCTCGTGGGGCACGTTCGGGATACTGATCCCTATCGTAGTCATCATATGCAAGGCTGCTATGTCCACTAATCCTACTCTGATGATAGTTACACTTGCTGCAACACTCGGAGGAAGTGTATTTGGAGATCACTGCTCACCGATATCAGATACAACGATACTTTCGTCTACAGGCGCGAACTGTAAACATATAGATCACGTACAGACACAGCTTCCGTACGCGATAACAGTAGCTGTATCAAGTATCGTCGGGTACCTTGTAGCGGCTGCTACGGATTTCAATTTATTCGCGACTCTCGGCTCAGGTTTAGTTACACTGTTTGCGATATTGTACTTCATGAACAAGAGATCGATAAAGAAATATGGTACCGGCGATGAAGAACAGGCAGAAGATCCGAATGAGGAACCTGCTGTCTGATCACTGGTCGATACAGAAGTAAATAATAAAAACATAAAATCTCCGGGACGCTTTGTTCCGGAGATTTTCTTGTAAAGATGCATGATCATATCAGTTGAAAAACTCAAGGTACCATATGGCGGCGAAATACAGTTTTGTGAGACCTTTAGCTTTTCTGAGATCGAGGCCTGTTTTTTTCTTGATCTTTTTGATTTTGTACTGTACGGTATTTTTATGCAGGAAGAGATCCTCGGATATCGCTGTGATGGATCCGTTCTGTGTATAGTATTCGACTATGAAGTCAGCTATATCGTGTTTTTCATTATCACTGCATTCAGCGAAGATCTTTTCAACAGTCTTTCTCTTGTATTCCAGGGAGATATCATGCATGGCGACTTCGAGTATACTGCCGCCGAAATCCCTTATCCCATATTCCTTCGGACGAAATACAGTAAGGACTTTTTTCGCTTCCTGATAAGAATTCTGAATATGATTATAGCGTTCGTGTACATCTCCAAGAGCGATCTTGAATGAGTCCTCTGGGAAAGAGTCATTGAACTTGCTTCTGTAATATTCAAGACATGCTTCGCTGTTTTCCGCGTTCATAACG
>CALDNM010000072.1 GCA_937915045.1 uncultured Clostridia bacterium | reverse complement strand
CCGTCCTCAGTACCTTCGAATGTTTTATCCACTGTTCCCGCGTACTGCGACAGGTCTCCCGAGAGAGAGTCCATCGAGAACTTCCCTGATTCAGCCATCGATATGAAAGCTCCCGCCGAGCGGGCTCCCATTATTTCGATCGCGTCCTTTTCGCCGCGTGCTCTTGTTTCTGCATTCCCAAGTTCCGATGAAAGCTTCTTAAGAACGTCCGTCACACTTATGCCGTTTTTCATGGCGTATAGGTTCGCTTTATTTAGAGCCTTCATCATGGTGCCTGCGCTGTAGCCCGCTTTTTCAAAGCTCCCAAGCATCTGGACCGCGGCCCCAACAGGAAGGTTCATCTTTTTGAACGCTCCTCCGTACTGCTGCACCTCTGAAAAGAGATCGTCTACAGACTGTCCTGTTTTCTGAGCTGTGCTTGTGAAGGCGCCCATGACCGATGCTGCATCGCTCACCGGGATATCAAACTGGGACATCACCCTCTGGACGTTGCCTACAGACGAAGTCACATCCGTATCATTTACTGACGCGAACTTAAGAAAAGTCCCTGTAAGGCTCTCGAGCTTCTTTCCCGTAAGTCCGAACCTGGTGCTTACTTCTCCTATGGCATTCCCGGTATCTTCAAAAGACACGTTCATGCTGGATGCCACATTCTTATATGACTTTCCGAGATCCTCCGCTGCTTTTCCGGTAGCTCCCGTCTTTTTCGTTACAGTATCAAGCCCGGTATCAACGGTATCGAATGCTTTGATGGATGCCGCCCCCGCAGCCGCGATAGGAACGCTCACGTATCTTGACATAGTGCTTCCTGCATTCGATATCTTTCCCGATACCTGCTGCATTTTAGCCGACACATTAAGAAGCTGCTGCTTCGATACCGATCCGAACTCCTTCTGCTGACGGGTGAGCCCCTTAAGCTTCGACTCCGTCTGAACTATCTCGCGTTCAAGCGCTTTATATGATTCGGCCCCGAGATCCTTTCCGCTCTCCTTATACCTGGCCTGCGCTTTCTTAAGCGTTTCGAGTCTTTCCTTTGTCCCGGATACCGCTTTAGAGAGCTCTTCCTGCTTCTGCTTTAGAAGCACAGTAGATGAAGGCGAGAACTTAAGAAGCTTATCTATATCTTTTAGGCTAAGCTGCGTGCTTCTTATCTGGCTGTCAACATCCTTTAAAGCCTTTTTAAGAGGACCGGTATCTCCTCCTATCTCTACTGTTATTCCTTTTATATTTCTTCCCGCCATTATCCCGCCTCCTTTCCGGGTGCTAAAAAAGCACCTGCCAGATTTACAGATGCCATGTTATTTTATATCATTTGCATGAAGCTGATGCCGCGGCTGCCGGATGATTTGTGTCCGATGCTTCAATTATTGTTTCCATTTTCTTTATGTGATAAAGTATTTTAAGCAGAGGTGATGTTTGGCCACTTGCCGTGGCTTTTGCCATCGGTAACACCAGAGGCGTAGCCTCTGCTCTTTTATTTATCTTTACTTCTTTAAGAAATCTGATATCATATGAAATATATGGCACCGCCCTTAATCCGGAGCCCACTGATTCAGTGCTGCGTGATGCGGTGCCTTTTTACATACTCTTAAAACGGTCGAAGTCATCCTGGCCGGCTTTTTCAGGCCAGTCAAAGCTGTCGTTCAGCCGCTCCGCGATCATATCGAGAACGAACCCGGTATCGAGGAGTGCGAGGTCTGTAAGCGTGAGCCCTGCCTGCATCGCGTGGAGTGTGAAGAGAGCTGTAGATATCGGCCTTTCGATGTTTACTTTTTTTTTGCGGCTACAGCCGTCTTTACTGAATCCGTCCATACCCCGGTTATCTCTTCCGCATTCGCGATTATAGACATAGGGTCAGAGAGCTCCATAAGAAAACTCCCGATATCATCCCGCGTTATCTCGGAAAGCTCCTTGAAAGTCTTCCCATGCTGCACCGCCATAAGCGCTGCGAGGTCAGACAGGATCACGGAAATATCCGAGTCATTCTTTCCAAGGGACTCCATCTCTCTCATCACATCTCTGTGGAAGATGCTGTAATAGAGGATAGGGGTGTACGCGTTTGCTTCAAAAGTTATATCCTTTCCCTCGATCTCAATAGTCTTTTTCATGCGTCCTCACCTCACGATCCTGATTTTGAAGACGAAGCCGCCGTGTATTCAGGCGTCTGGACTTTCGTGTACCAATCCTTATACGCGCTGTCGGCTTCATTTGCGAATGCCTTTGTTATGTTCTTAACTGTCCCGGAAGAATCCATCACCATAGGCTGAGGGGATGCGGTTATAACGATCTCGTCCTCATCCGGTTCCTGCTGATTGTCTTTGTTTTCTCCCGTTATGTCCGGGCGCGATGCCGCGCAGTTATAGAACGCGTAACGCACATGGCTCTTATCTCCCTTGAACTCGAAAAGACACGCTATTATCGGCATATCCGTATCAGCGTCTTCGTACTGAATACCTTTTGCCACGTCCTTCGTTTCGCCGAGGACCGCCTGCCTCATACCGTCGCTCGTCATTACTTCCTTTACTGTAAGTTCATATCCCGTGTTCGATGTGTTCACTATGTAG
>CALDNM010000071.1 GCA_937915045.1 uncultured Clostridia bacterium | reverse complement strand
GATCTCAGGTCCAGGCTCAAAGTTTCGATAATATTCCTTATACCTATAATGTACCTCGCCATGGCACACATGGCGGGACTTCCCTTGCCCGGCTTCCTCATGGGAGCAAGCGGGGCGATCGCGTTCGCCCTCACCCAGCTCCTGCTCTGCGTGCCGATCATATACGTGAACAGGACATATTTCACGCGCGGTTTCAGATCACTTTTCCACGGAGCGCTGAACATGGACAGCCTCATCGCGATCGGATCGTCGGCAGCTGTCATCTATGGTATATTCGCCATCTACCGCATGGGTTACGGGCTCGGCACGGGAGATACCGCGCTCGTCGAAAAATATTACCACAGCCTTTACTTCGAATCGGGAGCTATGATACTCGCTCTCATTACTATAGGAAAGTACCTCGAAGCAAGATCTAAAGGAAAGACAGGAGACGCTATCGCGCGGCTCGTCGATATGGCTCCGAAGACAGCGACAGTCATACGCGGCGGCGAAGATATCGAGATACCGGCAGAAGATATAACCGCCGGAGATATGCTCCGCGTCAGACCCGGTGAAAGCATTCCCGCTGACGGGACCGTAGAAGATGGATCTGCGTCGGTAGATGAGTCTGCCATCACCGGCGAGAGCATGCCTGTGAGCAAGAGCACCGGAGATAAAGTAACTACAGCGACCGTCATAGTTTCCGGGTCTGTCATCATACGCGCCGAAAAGACAGGAGAAGATACCGCGTTCGCGCAGATCATAAAACTCGTCGAAGAAGCCAGCGCGAGCAAGGCTCCGATATCGCGCCTCGCGGACAGGATAGCCGGGATATTCGTCCCCGTTGTCATGTGCATAGCAGCAGCAGCGGCAGTGATCTGGCTGATCGCCGGATCCACATTCGAGTTCGCGCTCACCACCGCGATCTCCGTCCTTGTCATAGCGTGCCCGTGCGCCCTCGGTCTTGCCACCCCTGTAGCCATAATGACCGGCACCGGCAAGGGCGCCGAAAACGGCATCCTCATAAAATCGGGTGATGCCCTCGAAACAGCCTGCAAGATCGACACAGTAGTCATGGACAAGACAGGCACCATCACTGAAGGCGCGCCTGAAGTCACGGACGTCGAAGTGGAAGATCCCGAAGACGGAGAAGCCGAAAAAGCCTGGATGCTCGACATCGCGGCGGCACTTGAAAGAGGAAGCGAACATCCACTTGCGGGAGCCGTTACCGCGTACGCGGAAGATCTCGGAGCCGCCGCCTCGGAAGCCGAAGACTTCGAGTCGTTCCCCGGCATGGGAGTAAGCGGCACAGTCGCGGGCACAAGATATTTCGCGGGGAACTTCGCGTTCATCAGATCGCGCGGCATAGATCCTGGGAACGCTGAGATGACGGCGGACCGCTATGCCGAAGAAGGAAAGACACTGCTCCTGCTCGCGGACAGCGATAAAGTCATCGGCGTCATCGCGGCAGCTGACAAAGTCAAAGAAACGAGCGGACAGGCTATCCGCGAATTCAAAGACATGGGCATCGAAGTCATCATGCTGACAGGCGACGGAAAACGCACAGCCGAAGCTGTCCGCAAAAAACTCGGCATAAAGAAAGTCTACGCTGAAGTCATGCCTCAGGACAAGGAAAGGATAATCTCCGAAGTCCAGGCGGCAGGCAAAAAGGCGGCTATGATCGGTGACGGAGTGAACGACGCTCCGGCGCTCGCGAGAGCTGATGTCGGTATAGCTATTGGCGCCGGTACGGATGTGGCAGTCGAGAGCGCGGACATGGTCCTCGTAAGAAACGACCTTCTCGACGCGGTCACAGCAGTCCGGCTGTCTAAAGCCGTCATAAGGAATATAAAGCAGAACCTTTTCTGGGCGTTCTTCTATAACGCGCTCGGGATCCCGCTCGCGGCGGGAGCGTTCTACAAGCTCCTCGGATGGCAGCTCAGCCCTATGATCGGAGCAGCGTGCATGGGACTTTCAAGCGTATTCGTTGTGACAAACGCGCTGAGACTTAGAAGGTTCAAAAATGAAAGAAAAGAGGAAACTGAAATGGAAAAGAAAATAAATATCGAAGGCATGATGTGCAAGCACTGCGAAGCCGCAGTCAGCAAAGCGCTGAACGCGCTCGGCGGAGAAGAAGCAAAAGTCGTACTTGAAGAAAACGCCGCCTACGTAAAAGGCAGCGCTTCCGATGACGAACTCAAAAAAGCAGTTGAAGACGCCGGCTACAAAGTCACCGGCATCGAATGATCATTTGCACATCTCATCCGAATCAAGGATAACAGTGAACGGGCCGTCGTTGACCAGGCTGACGTACATGAGCGCGCCGAACTCTCCCTTCTCAACGACAGGTACCGATCCCTTCGCCTTCTCTATGATGTACTCATACATCTCGTTCGCGAAATCAGGCTTGCCGGCATCCGTGAATCCCGGACGGTTTCCATGCTTGCAGTCAGCGTAAAGCGTGAACTGCGATATCAGAAGAAGCGACCCGCCGACATCAGCAAGCGAAAGATTCGTCTTGCCGTCAGCGTCGTCGAATATGCGGAGCTTAACCATCTTCGAGACCAGCTTGTCGGCCATCTCCTTTGTATCTCCGTCGGTGATCCCGATCAGCACCATGAATCCCTTTCCTATCTTACCTATCACATTCCCATCGACCGCGACCGATGACTCAGTCACTCTCTGAATAACAAATCTCATTATTGCTGCCTCCTCCGATTTCCAAAAGTTTATATCAATAATGACACATAGCGCGGCTCTTTTCAAGTATTCTTGACATCGCTCCAAAGCGGGGATATCATTTATTTCTGACAGAACGAAAGGGGAAAAATGGACGGCGCGAGGTCGAAAAAAATGTTCATAATCAAACTCGCGGCGGTGCTCATAGCGGGCATCGTCATTTTGCTGTTCACAGCGAACGATTACTCGCTCTACAAAACCGACATAGCGAAAATCAATAATATTTCGCAAGTCTCCGCGGGCACCGTACAGGGGCTCGACAAAATCAAGGAACATTACTACACTCAGCACATCACGGCGAAGGTGATGAACGGCACGCATAAAGGCGATACTGTCACGATCACAAACAAGTACGGCAAGTCGCAGGTCTACACGGAAAAATATGAGAAGGGCGATAAAGTATTCGTCACGATCCACGAAAACGGCTCCGCGAATACCGGTCTGACCGCGAACATTTCCGGCATGAAACGAGATACGATGGTCGTATTCGTACTGCTCGTCCTCATCGCGCTGCTCGTGCTGATCGGAGGAAAACAGGGGATATTCACAGTCCTGTCCCTCTTCATCAACGTGATACTTTTTTATATCATGCTGAGATCCTACAACGGAGGAGTGAACGTGCTTCTGCTCGCTATAGTCATGTCAATCGCGTTTTCGTCGATCATACTCATCCTGATAAACGGCTGGAATCGGCATACAGCCATGGCCCTCGCGGCCACCCTCGCGGCCGTCGCTGTCATCGGGGTCATATCGACACTTCTGATATTCCTCGGGCCGGACCTCAATTACGCGTTCATGGATTACATGCCTGAGCCGTACACACAGACCGGCGCGGACCTCATATTCATCTCGGAAATACTCATGGGCGGTCTGGGCGTCATCATGGATATAGCCGTCACGATCACCGCCACATCTTCAGAGCTGATACTCCGCGACCCGGACATCAGCCGAGGCGCGCTGATGCGTTCATGCCGGCAGGTCGGAGATGACATCACCGGCGCTATGATAAATGTAGTATTCTTCACAAACGTCGCGGCAGTCATGCCGCTGTTCATAATATCCATGCGAAACGGGATCGGTTTCACGACCGTCATGAACAACAACACATTCTTCGAAGTCGCGCGCTTCCTGACCGGAGCCATCGGGATCATCATCACGATACCGCTGTCGATCTTCGCCGCATCATTCGTGCTGAAACGCGGAAAGCGGGGTGAACGCGCATGATCATGCTTCTTGTGCTTGCCGCAGTATATATTGCCGCGTCCCTTTTCATCGGAGGTGACAAGACCGCAAAATCACTCGTCACATTAGTCACGAACGCGCTGATACTGTTCGCCATCGAGATGGGCTTCGACCCGCTTTCGGTGACCGCCATCGCGTGCGTGCTGGTAAGCCTCATGACACTTTTCTTCCAGAACGAGGTCAACGTCAAAACAAGATCCGCGCTGATATCTGTTTTCATCGTCATCGCGATCATGTTCGGGTTCATCTTTTTCGTCGAGCTCCACGCGAATTTGCAGGGCTTCCCTATAGGCCAGTTCGAGATCAGAGAATCCAACGGCTATTCGGGAGACATCGGCTGTGATATGACTCTGATGGAAGTTGCAGTAATGCTGATGGTCATCATCGGAGCTATTATCGATGTCGCGCTTTCAGTCACTTCGGGGCTTTACGAAATCGCGGAAAACAATAAAGACCTCGGAAGAAAAGATCTTTTCTTCTCCGGCCTTTCAATAGGCAAAAATATCCTGAGCTCATCGATCAACACCCTGTTCTTCATCTTTATCGCCGAGTACTTCACACTGTTCATACAGTTCACCCAGTACTACACGTTCGCGCAGATGATCAATTCGAAAGAGTTCTGCCAGCAGGTCATCTCCATCGCTGTCAGCGGCATAGGCTGCGTCCTGATCATCCCGGTCGTTTCAGCAGTCGCCGCCTCATGGTACAGAGGTCAGAGTTTCTTTTCCAGAAGGAAGTAATCCTCTCCGCGCCAGGTCGCGCTGCCCCTCTTTTTATATCCTCTATGCAGATACATATCGAGCGCTTCCTTGTTCTTTTTGTGCGTATCGAGTTTTATGACAGACGTCCCGTCCTGTCTGGCGCTTTCCTCGATCCCATCCATTATCGAGCTCCCGAGCCCGCGATGCTGACGATCCTTGTTTACGCAGAGACGTCCGAGCACCACATATGGCTCGTCCGGATACTGCCAGTCAGCTTTCTCATATCCGGGAATGATATCCTGTGTCAGTACGAACGCGGCCGCGATCCCGCCGGGCACTTCTTTATCGTCCACGACCAGCATCTCGCCCTTTCTTATATCTTCACCGATAAATTCTTTATCGGGATACTCGCTGTCCCACATATTCACGCCCTTCGCGCGAAGACTGTCTCCCGCTATTTTATACATCAGATACAGATCGTCCAGATCATTGAATCCCGCAAGTCTTATTCTCATAAAAGCATCTCCTGTCTTCTCTACATTCTATCACGCGCCCCGCTCAAATCAAACCGCGGCCTGTTTCCAAAAAAGAGAGGGGCCTCCCTTTCGGGAGGCCTTCTCACGCATTATATCACTTGTTTTTTTTGAAAGGAAACATGTTTCCCAGGTCGCGTATTTACTCCGCGTCCGCCGCGGCTGCAACGAATGCCGGCATTGCCGGTACTGCCCACGCGTCTCCGAACGCTACATCGCCAGCGTCTTCAGGCATCGCCTGAACGACAGGCTGTCTGTCCATGAATGTGCCCGGATACGCGGAAAAGCCCACTCCCTCATAAAGAGGCATTGCGTCTTTCGTAAGAAGCACCCCTCTCAGGTTTCTCAGCGCGTCACAGTCGACCACTGCTTCCATAAGCTGGTTCGCTGCACCTTTTCCGCGATAATCCGGATCCGTGACTACATCCGTTACATAGTAACATGTCGAATAATCGGTGACCGCCCTCGCAAATCCTATCTGCTTGTGGTCGAGCAGTGAGTAGATGCCGAAGCACATTGAGTTTGCCATCCCCATCTCAACTTGCTCGCGTGTACGATCTTTTCCGAGTTTTGTATATTGCATGAGAGACATCACGTCAGTCATGTTCATATTTTCCGCTCCTGTCATAACGACGAACGCGTCATCGCCATGTACGCGGTATTCCATTTTGCTGTTGTCTTTCCTGTTCCAGAATTTCCTGGAGGAAAATCCCAACATGAATGTTTTTCCCAATTCGACGGCACGTTTCCTGACCGCCATTTCTTTTCTGTTTTTCATGATGAATCCTCCTTCCTGCGCTTTCCGCGAGGTCCTTTTTATACCTAGAGTCTTGTTTTAGTGTCTTTATTATACCCCTCAGTTGACATTTGTCAATAGTTGATTAATATCATTTATTGACTTTTTTTAATTCTTACAGTATAGTAATTTTAGAGGTAGTAATTTCAACGTTTTTTTGAGTTGTGAGAGGAAATCAAACATGGAAAATGCAGGCAGGAAAGACTGCGATCAGGAATTTCGTGAAAAAAATAAGATAATCATCTCTTTTTTGAGCATGATACCAAAGTATAACAACTATTTTTATGGCATGATAGACCTCAAACGTTTTCATGTCACAAAAACACAGTTCAGGATACTGTTCGTCATAAATATGTATCCCGATATCACGATGTCAGAGCTCGCGGACAGAATAGCCACATCACGTGAACAGGCTACACGTGCCGTGAATCCTCTTGTAAAAAGGAAACTTCTTCTGAGAAAGACAGACGCGAAAAACAGACGCCAGCTCAAGATAAACTTATCCGACGAAGGTCTCGATTTTCTGTACGAGATCGTATCGCAGTTCATAGAAGCCGCGGGGCAGCCGTTCCAGTCTCTTTCTGACGAAGAGCTGAACGCCTTCCATGAAGCAGTCGGTACTATAACTAAAACGATGAATAAAATATCGCTCCAGCCTCTCCAGGCAGTTGAGAATCACAAGTCTGCCAGGAAAAGCAAGAAGGTAAAGAATGAAAAAACAAAAACGAAAAATATCGCGCGGTAAGAAAGCTGCCATAATTGCGGCGATCGTTACAGGCGTTATTGTTGTCGGCGGCGGAGTCATCGGCAATTATTTTTATAATATGGCCATATACGCGAATGGAAGTTTTCAGCCGAATATCGGCGCGTCTCAGAAAAAGGACGAAAAGAAATCGCTCGAAGGGCTGGATAACGGTTCCGAATGGCTCACATCGATCGGCGCTAAAAATGTATATTTCAAATACGGATCTTCAGCCGGAGACGACGCGGGCCTGAGGCTCCACGCTTATGAGATCGTTAACACATCCGCGAGATCGAACGGTATGTGGATCATAGCGGCCCACGGATACGGAAGCGACGGACGCAGCATGGCGTCGTTCGCTAAGATGTATTACGCCATGGGCTTCAGTATCCTTCTCCCCGACGCCAGAGGGCACGGAAAAAGCGGCGGAGATTATCGCGGCATGGGATGGGATGACCGCATCGACTATCTTCACTGGATCAAAAAGATAAACAAAGAGCATAACAGCCCTGAGATCGCGCTGTTCGGTGTTTCTATGGGCGCGTCTACAGTCATGATGACGGAAGGTGAAGACATGCCTTCCAATGTCAAGGCTGTCATCGAAGACTGCGGCTATGCTTCGTCTTAACTGTCAACACATATGTTACACTTTGAGAAGTATTCTGATACAACCTG
>CALDNM010000070.1 GCA_937915045.1 uncultured Clostridia bacterium | reverse complement strand
TATCGATGATCATAAACGCCGCGTTTTCTTTCTGCTCCGGATCCTTCAGCATCTGCGCGATACGTTCTACCGTCGCGCGCCTTGTAAGCAGCCCGCTGAGCGAGTCCATGTCGGCTCTCCTCTTCAGCACTTTCTGCATATGCTTTTCTTTCTCTATATCATCGATCCTGCCTACCACTCTTACTACTTTGTTTTCGGCATCGCTCATGCTGACATAGTATATGCGTCCCCATCTGAACGCGCCTCCGAACAGATCATGCCTTACATCGCATGTCCCGCTCATCGGTTTTCTTATCGCTTCCTCAAAAGTATTGTTCACACAGTCTGCTGTTTCCGGAGAGATCCTTTCCGCTGTGCGCGCCCCGGCCCTGTAGCCTTCGACCTTTACATTCTGCGTCTCTTTGCCCGGCTCGCAGATCTCATAACGCATGACATCGTTCTTCACATCGTAATCGAACGCGATCGAATGCACGCTCTCAGCGAGCAGCCTGTATTTCTCGATCTGCCACTTCATGTTTTCGTCAGCCTCGACATTTCTCGTGACATCCAGCAGGAATCCGATGAATACTTTCCGCCCGTTCTCCGCGTCCGCGATTATGCCGCGCGCCTTTGTGAAAATATATTCTCCGGACTTCGTCCGCATACGGCATGTGGTCGGTTTGATATATCTGCCTCCGCCGGTTTCCGCGGTGCGGTCAACGATGGATCCTATCTTATTATAATCGTCCGGATGAATGACATTTACCATCATCCCGTCCGTCATCTCTCTGAACTCACTGCTGTTTTCGTATCCGAGCGTCCTCGCCATCGAGTCATCGCAGTAATACAGAGGAGTATCATGCTCCAGATATCCCGAGATCAGCCCTCCCTCGACATATTCATTGACGAGAGTCCGCTTGATGATATCCATCCGCTCATTCAGCAGCTCTTCGCTGCTCTTTTGGCTCTTATAGATGATCCTGTTCTTCAGCTCCTGGAGTGAAAACGCGTACAGCGCGATCCCTCCGGATCTTCCGATGAATGACACTCTGATCTCGAGCCACATCATGCGGCCGTCTTCGTGTTTCCTTCTGCATATACAAGTCTCTACATTATTCGATGTCTCAGCAGCGTCGCACGTCTTTAAAAGCGCGTCCATATCCTTTTCCGGAGTCATGAGACTGATATTGTGATCCGAGTTGAACACCTTCCGCACATCGGTGCCGGTGATCTCGAAGTATCTTTTATTCACCCTTATAGCGGCGAGACGGTCTCCGATCCTTTCATATATCCCCATACCTCCCGGCGCGGATTCGAACAGCATGCTGGTCTCCCGGCCGCCATCCCAGAGATCATCGATATCGAAAGATCCCTGCATCATTCTCCTGCGCTCAGTGTATGTTTCTTCCCTGTGGAAATGATACTTCCCGAAAAATGCCATGGCTTCTTTTTCATCCATAGGCTTCGCGAAGTAATACCCCTGGACAAGGTCGCATCCGATCTCGCTCAGAAAATCGATCTGCCCCTGAGTTTCTACACCTTCCGACAGTATCTCGAGCCCGAGCATCTTCGCCGTGTGGACGATGCTGTTGAACACATTGCCCGCGCGCGGCTTCGTCTCGACATCTCTGATGAAACTGCTGTCTATCTTGATCGTGTCTATATCGATATCTTTAAGCATGCCGAACGATGAGAACCCGCTCCCAAAATCGTCAAGCAGCACTTTCGATCCGCATTTATGCGCCGCTTCTACCAGTGATTCCAGTCTGCCCGGGAAATCCATATACGCGCTTTCCGTGATCTCAAGCTCGATCTCTCCCGGTCCGATATCATACTTCTGAAGCACAGCGACGAACCTGTCCGCGAGATCCGGCATATGAAGATCTATGTTCGACATATTGACAGAAAGAGGGACCGGCTTCACGCCTTTGTCCTTCGCCCTTTTTATATTCTGGCACGCGAGCTCCCACACATACTCATCCAGCTTCATGATGAGCTGGCTGTTTTCGAAAAGCGGGATGAACTCTCCCGGAGGTATGATCCCCCTGTCGGGGTGGTTCCATCTGACCAGCGCCTCAGCGGCGACAGGCGTCTGACGATCCAGGCTGAATATAGGCTGCAGATATATCTCGAACTCTTTCTGCCGCAGCCCTATCTCCATACGGCCCGCGAGCTCCTGGCTGAGCATGCTGTGTTCGGTTTCGTCGTAATACGCGATCCTCGAAAGGTAATTCCCCTTGATCGTGTGCAGCGCGTTGGCCGCGCGGTCACTCATATTGTAGACCGACATCTCATTGTCTTCGACTTCATAGATGCCGCAATGCATGATCGCGGAGTAATCGATACCATAAGGCGAAAACGATATGTCCGTCTCTTCTTCAAGATGCTCGGCGTCAAGATCCTGTGACGGTATGCACGCTTCGAACCGGTCTCCCGCGATCCTTCCGTAAACACCGCTGCTCCCGAATTCAGAGCGCATGAGTTTGGCCACTCTGAGGATCACGAGGTCGCCTATATGGACTCCGAATCTGTCATTGATCGCTTTGAACTGATCGATATCGAGGCACACAAAAGAAAAAGACACTGCCGGATGCGCTTTCAGCATCTCCGCGGTCTTATCGCGAAAAGTCTCAGCGTCAAAAAGCTTCGTGAGCGGATCTCTCCGTTCATGCTTCTTTATGTACGCTCCTTCTTTCATTTTTACGTTTCCAGTGTCTGTCATCATTTTCCCTTCTGCAATACCCTTTGCCGCGCTTCCGCGCTTAATACAGCACTATTTCAACGTTCTGATTTGTGCCATATATTATATCATATCCTGCAAATATAGCAAAAAACGCGCAAAAAAAGATAGTCCCGATCCACTCTGAACACTTTGACCCCAAAGTTTCCATCCTTAACGCATTCTGCTCCGTCCGGATATCTCACAGCCGCATGTCCTCGCATCGGCTAAACATCATTCCTCATATCCTTGAGCCTGCGGTACTTAAGGTTTCCGCTTTTCTCTTTCACCCCCACGCGTCCGCGTGGCCAGGTAGTTCAAGATGTACGATCGGTACTATCTTCTGTATATTGATTTCTCTGTCATTGCTGGTGGCTCCACCTTCTTTCTTTCCTCTCGCTTCCCGCTTATCCAGCCCCTGCCAGAGCAAATGCCCCGCGCCCGGAAGTCCGAGTCTTATATATCTAAAAGCTGACCTGAGGCTTTCGCCTCTCGCTCGCTCTTCTGTGTACCATTATATTAGCATACCCCGGCCGGCATTTCAACCCTTATTTTCGGAATATTCTAACATTTTATTTTCTTTACTATTATGATATAATCTCTACATATAAATTTCATCTGTATATGGAGGTATCAGTAAATATGTACTCATTTAACGAAATCAAGTCTGATGACCCGCAGGTAGCGGAAGCCATCATGGCGGAGCTCGAGAGACAGAATTCTCACATCGAGCTGATCGCATCGGAAAACTGGGTGAGCAAGGCAGTTATGTCCGCTATGGGCAGCCCGTTCACTAACAAGTACGCTGAAGGTTACAGCGGCAAGAGATTTTACGGCGGATGCCAGAATGTCGATGTCGTCGAGACCCTCGCTATCGAACGTCTGAAGAAGCTCTTCGGCTGCGAATACGCGAACGTGCAGCCGCATTCGGGCGCGCAGGCAAACATGGCCGTTTTCTACGCTATTCTTAAACCGGGAGACACCTTCATGGGCATGAGCCTGGATCAGGGAGGACACCTGAGCCATGGATCCCCTGCCAATTTCTCAGGTACATATTTCAACTGTGTCCCTTACGGTGTAGATGACAATGGCCTCATCGATTATGATGAAGTGATGCGCATCGCTAAAGAGTGCAAGCCTAAGATGATCGTCTGCGGAGCGAGCGCTTACGCGAGATCGATCGACTTCAGCAAGTTCCGTGAGATCGCGGACGAAGTCGGAGCAGTGCTTTTCGCGGACATCGCGCACATTGCCGGACTTGTCGCGACTGGTTACCACATGAGCCCGATCCCTTACTGCGACGTAGTCACATCGACTACTCACAAAACTCTCAGGGGACCGAGAGGCGGCATCATCATGGCGACGAAGGCTGCGAACGAGAAGTTCAATTTCAACAAGGCTGTGTTCCCTGGCATCCAGGGCGGTCCTCTCGAGCACGTGATCGCGGCAAAGGCTGTCTGCTTCGGCGAAGACCTGAAGCCTGAGTTCAAGGAATACGCGGGCCAGATCTGCAAGAACGCGCAGGCGCTCTGCAAGGGCCTGATGGACCGCGGCATCGACATCGTTTCCGGCGGCACTGACAACCACCTGATGCTGATCGACCTCGTGAAGAGCGGCAAGACAGGAAAAGAGATGGAAGCGCTGCTCGATGAAGCTCACATCACATGCAATAAAAATACTGTTCCTAATGATCCTCAGTCTCCGTTCGTGACAAGCGGTCTCAGACTCGGGACTCCTGCAGTCACGACTCGCGGGATGAAGGAAGACGATATGGAAAAGATCGCGGAAGCCATCGCGCTCTGCGTAAAGGACGCGGCGAACAAGGACAAGGCTCGCGCGAT
>CALDNM010000069.1 GCA_937915045.1 uncultured Clostridia bacterium | reverse complement strand
CGGCTACCGTGCAGTTCTTCCCGCTTTTTGCCATGCTCATCCATCTTTCCGAAGAAAGATCCATGGTCCCGCGTGCCGCTTTTTCTTTATACTTTTCGATCACCTTTCCGCTGATCACACTCTTCCCGTTTTTATCCGCGTAACCCATAGCAATAAAATCACTGTTTTTCACAGGATAATTGAGCTTCGTAAGTTTGACTGAGATGCTTGAAGAAACGAATCCGGAATCTTCCATTTGATCTCCGACTGCTTCGAGGACCGAAATATGCTTATTACCATCATTTGTCAAAGTGACCGCCTGCTGGGCGGATGTATTCTCCAGCATATTATAAGCAGTGTTTTTCACTGATTTGAAAAGGGCAATATTAAAAACAAGCAAAACCACAAGAACGACCGCAAAGATCGTTATCGGCAATGCTTGCTTCTTCATCAATTTTACGTTTTCTTTGAAAATATCGCCCATAAAAATTCCCCTACAAAAACACCTGCAATATTTCCCCTTATGAATAGTATGCGTTTATTATACCATATTTTTCAATTTTATACATTGAGTAGAAAAATCCCGCTCACATTCCGCGCGCGGGATCTCTATCATTTTTTTATCCGGTGTCGCGGCTATATTGTTTTGCCGCCCTTCATACCGGATTCGCGGATAGTCAGTCTCGATACGGCTCTTCTGAGAGCTGCCTCTCTTTTGCGCATCTCGACTTCCTCTTCCTCCGGATTGTCAGCCAGCCATTTCTCAGCTCTTTCTTTAGCGATCTGAGCTCTGTTAGCGTCTATATCCTCGGGCCATTCCGCGGCGTCAGTATATATAACGATCGAATCTTTGACATCGACGAATCCTCCGGCTATAGCGGCCATGAGATATTCGTCCTTGTCTTCTTCTTTGATCCGGAGCTCTCCTATATCAAGCAATTTGGTGGCCCACTGATGACCCGCCATAAAGCCCTCATCCCCTGTCAGTGTACGACAGATGACGAGTTCGACATCTCCTTTATAGAAAAGTTTTTCCGGCGTTATCACTTCGACAGACACCAGATTCTGTGCCATTTTTGCCATTTAAAAGCTCCTTTGTTTCTATGTTCCGTGTCCTGGTCAGATTACGCTTCCGCGGCTTTTGCTTCTGCTTTCGCAGCCTGTTCAGCTTTTCTCTTCTCGTATTTTTCGAGTACGTCGTCGATGCCGCCCGACAGGAGGAACAGATCCTCAGGTATGTCGTCATGCTTGCCGTCGAGGATCTCTCTGAAGCTCCTGACAGTCTCGTCGATCGTGACATATTTGCCCGGCTGGCCTGTAAACTGTTCAGCTACCGAGAAAGGCTGAGACATGAATCTCTGTACCTTTCTTGCTCTGTTTACTACCAGTTTATCCGCGTCGGAAAGCTCATCCATACCAAGTATAGCGATGATATCCTGCAGATCACGATATTTCTGAAGTACCTGCTGTACGTCTCTTGCTGTCTGATAGTGTTCTTCTCCGATGATAAGAGGATCCATGATCCTCGATGTCGATGCCAGAGGATCTACAGCAGGATAAATGCCGAGCTCCGTGATAGCACGTGACAGTGTCGTCGTAGCGTCCAGATGCGCAAATGTAGTAGCAGGAGCAGGGTCCGTAAGGTCATCGGCAGGTACATATACGGCCTGTATCGATGTGACAGATCCCTTCTTTGTCGAAGTGATCCTTTCCTGGAGCGCGCCCATCTCTGTAGCCAGCGTCGGCTGATATCCTACGGCTGAAGGCATACGCCCGAGCAGCGCGGATACTTCCGAACCGGCCTGCGTGAATCTGAATATGTTGTCTATGAAGAGCAGTACGTCCTGTCCTTCTACGTCTCTGAAATATTCAGCCATCGTGAGTCCCGTCAGAGCAACTCTCATACGAGCCCCCGGCGGTTCATTCATCTGTCCGAAGACCATGGCTGTTTTCTCGATTACTCCGGAGTCGATCATCTCGTAGTAAAGATCATTTCCTTCACGTGTACGCTCTCCAACTCCCGCGAATACCGAGATACCGCCGTGCTCTCTCGCGATGTTTGAAATAAGTTCCTGTATAAGTACCGTTTTCCCTACGCCGGCGCCTCCGAACAGACCTACTTTTCCGCCCCTTGTGTACGGAGCGATAAGATCGATTACCTTGATGCCCGTTTCGAACATCTGCGTCGTTGTATCCTGCTCCTCGAATTTTGGAGCAGGTCTATGTATAGAAGCTGTCTTGTCAGTCCCGACCGGTCCTTTCGAATCGATAGTCTCTCCGATAACATTGAAGAGTCTGCCGAGTACTTCTTTACCTACAGGAACAGCTATCGGGCCGCCTGTATCGACGGCTTCCATTCCTCTCTTTAGTCCGTCTGTCGACGAAAGAGCTATACACCTGACTACATCGTCGCCTACATGCTGTGATACTTCAGCAACGATCCTCCTGCCTTCAAGTGTTATCTCGATGGCATTATTCAGTTCAGGCATATTCTCCGCGCCAAACTTGACGTCTATGACAGGTCCTATGATCTGATGTATTTTACCTGTATTCACTGTGATAACCTCCAAACTAACTCAGTGCTTCCGAACCCGAGACGACTTCTATCAGTTCGTTTGTGATAGCGGCCTGTCTTGCTCTGTTGTAATAGAGCGAAAGATCGCCGAGCATCTCTCTCGCATTGTCCGTCGCGTTCTCCATGGCCATTCGCCTTGCAGCATGCTCGCACGTCGCTGATTCGATGATAGCTCCGTAGAGCATTGTTTCCATATACTTAGGCACGAGATAGTTGAAAACATCTCCTACCGATGGCTCATATTCGACTTCCTTGTTCTGCTTCATAACTTCCGGATCCAGATTTGCCTCAAATGGCAGGAGCTGGACCTTGACCGCCGCCTGTTCGATCTGACTCAGATAAGAAGTATAGATGAGGACAACTTTATCTATTTCCCCCTTATCGAACATCTCGATTATAGGCGTGCTCATTTCCTGTGAATCCAGGAATGTCATATTCTCAGGAGGCGTAGTGAAATCCTTTAAGATCGTACAGCCTCTTTTCGCGAAATAGTCACGGCCTCTTGTACCTATCGTAAGGAGAACTGAATTTTCATCTCCCTGCATCTCCGTCTCAGCGAGTTTGATTATGTTGGAGTTGAAACTCCCGCACAGTCCTCTCGAACTGGAAACAACGATGTAGCAGGTGTTGTGTATTTCCCTGCCGCCTTCAAGGTACTTCTCCGGGACTTCTCCCGCGTTGTTGAATATCTCAGCGATCGAATCCGTTATGAAATGCAGATACTGATTTGATTTTTCAAAGGAGGTCTTGGCTCTTCTCAGCTTTGCCGCGGAGACCAATTTCATAGCATTTGTGATATGCTCCATACTTGTGACAGATCTTATTCTTCTTTTTACTGCCTGAAGATCACCTGATGCCATAGTCCCACCTCCTTACTTAATCTTCGTCCGTTTCGCCCATTGCGGCTACTACTTCATCTTCATGTTTGACATAGTCAGCCTTAGTGAGCTTTTTGAATTCAATGATCGCGTCTTTGAGTCTTCCTTCGTTTTCGTCAGAAAGCTCTCCGGTCTCTTTTATTTCGTTTCCTATCTCCGGATGCTGCTCGTCCATGAATCTGTAGAATTCCTGCTCGAAATCTTTGATCTTTTCGATAGGGATATCAGCCAGATAATCATTTACAGCCGCGTATATCAATTCAACCTGATGCCATACCGGCAGAGGATGATACTGTCCCTGTTTCAGGATCTCCATGAGGATAGCTCCGTGATCCAGTCTTGCCTTCGTCTCCGCGTCAACATCTGAGCCGAACTGCGAGAATGAGGCGAGCTCTCTGTACTGAGCCAGCTCAAGTTTGATCTTGCTCGCGACCTTTTTCATAGCCTTGATCTGAGCGTCTCCTCCTACACGGGATACCGAGATACCGGAATCTACAGCCGGTCTCTGGCCCTGGAAGAAGAGATCTGTAACGAGGAATATCTGTCCATCTGTGATGGATATGACGTTCGTCGGTATGTATGCCGATACATCGCCTGCCTGTGTTTCGATTATAGGCATCGCGGTTATCGATCCGCCGCCGAGTTCATCCGACAGCTTCGCCGCTCTCTCGAGCAGTCTGCTGTGCAGATAGAATACGTCGCCCGGATAAGCTTCACGCCCTGGCGGACGTCTCAGCAGCAGAGACATTGCTCTGTATGCTACAGCGTGCTTTGAAAGGTCATCATAGATGATCAGTACATGCTGCCCGTTGTGCATGAAATACTCGCCCATCGCGCATCCGGCGTAAGGCGCTATATACTGCAGCGGAGCCGCGTCACTTGCTGTCGAAGATACGACGATAGTATAATCCATCGCTCCGCGGTCTTCGAGTACTTTGACGAGCTGTGCTACTGTGGACTGCTTCTGTCCTATAGCTACATATATGCAGATGACATCCGTATCCTTCTGATTGAGGATAGTGTCTATGGCGATAGCCGTCTTTCCTGTCTGTCTGTCTCCGATGATCAGCTCACGCTGACCTCTTCCTATAGGTATCATAGCGTCGATAGCTTTGAGACCTGTCTGCAGAGGTTCTTTTACCTTCTGCCTCTCGATAACGCTTGGCGCTACCGTCTCAATAGGTCTTTCCTCAGTCGTTTCTATCGGTCCTTTGCCGTCTATCGGCTGACCGAGAGCGTTCACGACTCTTCCTATCATTGCTTCTCCTACCGGCACCGATGTGACTCGGCCCGTAGGTTTTACGATATCTCCTTCCTTGATCTCTTCATCGGATCCGAGTATTACGCATCCAACATTATCTTCTTCAAGGTTCTGGGCGATACCATATATTCCACCGGGGAACTCGAGGAGCTCTCCCGACATGCAGTTATCCAATCCATAGACTCTGGCAATGCCGTCGCCGACTTGTATAACGGTTCCGAAGTCAGAAACTTCGAGTTCGTTTTTGTAGTCTTTTATCTTTTGCTTAATGACAGCACTGATTTCTTCAGGTCTTAAATTCATTTACTGCGCGCCTCCCTTCTCTATTTTTTCAATGTGCTTCCCAAATCTTCCAGACGCTTCTTTATTGACGCGTCTATGACTTTTCCGTCGATCATAACCTTTATGCCTCCAATGAGGGAAGCATCTTTCTCATTTCTGAGTTTGACATTTTCGTTGAGAAGTTTCGATGTCTGTTCTTCGACTTTAGCTACACGGTCATCATCCAGCGGTATCGCGGAATACACCACGCCGCCGGAAAATCCTTCCGCCTCGTCGAGAAGATCTTCATAACTCCTGACTATCCTCGGGTAATTTCTCATTCTTCCTTTATCTATGAGTACATAGAGGAAGTTTTCCATTTCCTGTGATACTCTGCCGCCGAAGACCTGCTTCACTATATCTTTTTTATTCGGAGCGGATATGGTCGGATTCACGAGCAGCGTAAACAGATCGGGGCTTGCTTCGAAAATATTTTCGATACCCTTGCTCTCTTCGTGTATCGTGTCCACCTTGTCCACGTCTCTGGCAGCCTGATATAAGGCATCGCCATAAGTCTTATCTACAGTTATTTCTGCCATCCGGACTTACCTGCCTCTTCGATTACTTGATCAACTATTTTCTCCTGCTCGCCTGAAGACTGGAGCTGACGCTCTATGATCCTGCCCGCCGCCATGAGCGCGAGACTCATGATCTCCTGCTTCATGTCTGACACAGCCTTCTGACGTTCTCTGTCGATTTCTTTCTCGGCCTGGAGAACTATATTGTTTGCTTTTTCATTTGCTTCATCGATAATGATCTTCGCGTTAGCGTCTGCTCTTATCTTGGCCTTTTTGACGATCTCGCGTCCCTCTTCTTCGGAATGAGCGATCTTCTTTTCGTAATTCGCCATCTTTTCATCGGCCTTGGCATTCACTGCCTCAGCACTCGCGATAGCGTCGACCACATTCTGCTGCCTCTTCAGCATGAAGTTCCTGAGCTTTTCCCAGAAGAACTTTTTGATGATGAGGTACAAAATAAAGATATTGATCAGGATCATTACAGATGACCAGTTAAGCTCTATTAAGCCTGTATGCATACTGCTTTCTCCTTTCCTGTAACTCTGACCCCTTCGAGGGCCATTTCGGATCCCTTACGCAAAAGGGTTCGCGAACAACAGGATGATGGAGATGATCAGCGCGAAGATACCGGCTGTCTCTGTCAGCGCTACGCCGACCAGCATCGTCTTGAGCAGCGATCCGCCTGCTTCCGGCTGTCTCGCTGTAGCTTCTACAGTCTTGCCTGAGTTGTAGCCGATCCCGATTCCTACACCGATCATAGCTACCATTGCTATTCCGGCTCCTATTGCTGACATCGCCTGGATGAAAGCTTTTGCAGTTACTAATGCCATAATGTTTGTCCTCCTAAAATATATATTTCTCTTTTATATAACAATGTTGATCATTGCCGTGTTTATGCTTCGTCTTTCGACATCGCGTTCGCTGTGAATACCATCGTGAGCATGCAGAATACAAATGTCTGCAGAATAGGTTCGAACATGTCGAAGAAGAAGTTTAGTGGCAGCGGTATAAATATCTGGAAGAACGGTATAGCCGAACCCAGACTTGCTGACAGATTTGCCAGCCCGCTGTAAGTGAGTGTCATGACAACCATCCCCGCAAACAGGTTTCCGAAGAGTCGGCAGGCCAGTGTGACCGGGAATACCGCGTCGGAAATACAGTTGAGCGGGAACATGAAAGCATACGGCGAAGCCAGCTTTTTTGCGTAGCCCTTCGGCGTATTTACTCTGTTGCCGTTTCCGTGAATAAGTATGAAAGTAACTAGTGCGAGCGGTACCGTTGTGTTGAGGTCCGCGGTGATAGGTCTGAGATCCAGGAGTCCCAGCATACTGCCGAGGCCGAGGAAGCATGAAAGCGTGCCTATATACGGGGCGAATTTGAGATTCTCCTTGCCCATGGCGCCTTCGCACCAGTTGTATATAGTGTCTACGAGAAGTTCCGCTACAGCCTGCGCTCCGTGCGGTACCGTCTGAAGATTTCTGACGGCCAGCCAGCAGAAGAGCAAAATGACCAGGCTTACAATGAACGCGAAGCAAACCGTTTCAGTGACAGGCACATTCCCTATCATGAAGATGACTCGAGGTCCTAATTGCATATGGTCTAATCCTCCTTGTCTTTTTGATCATGATCTTTCGGCGGAAGGAACCTGTCGCTCCTGTCCCACGATGGAGGCACGCCCCAGTCGTCATCTTCTTCCTCTTCGTCATCCCAGTCGTGAGGATTGTTGAACTTCACGCTGTCGTCCCAGTCCTTGAACGGGTTGGGCCTTTTCTTTATTCCGTAGAGATAGAGCATGGCGATCTGCGTCTCGAAAAACGCTATTGCGCACCCTGCCATGCAATGCATACCAAACTGAACAGCTATGATAAGACCGATCGCGTAGATCGGAAGTCTCACCCCGTATCCAACGATGACGGGTCCGCGTTTTCTGTTTTCGACCGCTTTTCTGCCTGAGTAGACAAGTATTTCGAAGTTGATCAACGTGATGCCGGTACCTAGCGCAAGGCCCGCGTAAAACCGCAGGTCTATGCCAAGAAAGACTAGCGACCCAATGGCCACTATGATCCCGACAACAAGACCATACCTTATGATTTCCTTTTTGAATCCACTCAAATCAATCATGTCAATGACGTTATTATACACTTTTACAGAGAAAAGGTAAAGAATTGTTAATTATGTAACGCGAATTATTTGCAATTATTAAACAATTCGACGAATTTGTATATCTGTCCATAAGTTTTTTCTCAATAATTCTGCTGTTTTCTGAGATCGTCCAGCATGACTATTTTCAGGCCCGCTTCTTCAAGCATCTCTATGGCCATATCGTCCGGATATCCTTCCCTGACAACTATCCTGACTATCCCCGCGTTGATTATCATTTTTGCGCATATAACGCACGGCTGATTAGTGATATACATAGTCGCGCCTTCTATCGACTGCGCCAGAGTCGCGGCCTGGATGATCGCGTTCTGCTCAGCGTGCAGCGCCCTGCAGAGTTCATGACGCTCGCCGCTTGGGATATTATGATCCTCCCTGTAGCACGTCCCTCTGTCGATGCAGTGCTCGATGCCCCTCGGCGCTCCGTTGTAACCCGTAGCTATCACATGACGATCCTGCACGACCACGGCTCCCACATGTCTGCGGAGGCATGTCGATCTTTTTGAAGCGAGTTCCGCCATCTCCATGAAATACTCGTCCCAGCTCATTCTGTCATCCATTCCGATCTCCTTCCGCGCCTTCGCGCCGCAAAATAATATCGCATATCTGATTATACCATACCGGCATCAGTAATATATCTCTTTTAAATAAAGCCCCTGCGGCGGAGCCGTATGCCCTGCCTTAGTCCTGTCGCGTCCCTCGATGATTCTCTTCATCTCGTCCGGTTCCATCTTTCCCGTCCCTATATCGATCAGCGTGCCCGCGATTATCCTCACCATATTATAAAGGAACCCGTCGCCGGTGATCTCGATATCGATCTCATCCGCGCCTCTCTCCGTCAGATCGAGACGGCTCACAGTCCTCACCGTAGTCTCCTTCTCCGTGCTGCCCGACGCCTGGAAGCACACAAAATCATGCGTGCCCGTGACATCTTCCGCGGCCTTCCTCATCCTCGTCATATCGAGAGGTTTTTTCACGAAGCAGTAATAGTTCCTGCGGAACGGGTCTCTCTCTTTCGTATTCAATATCTTGTAAATGTATGTCTTCCCCTTCGAGTCGAAGCGCGCGTGGAACCCTTCAGGCATTTCTTCCGCCGCAGTAATGTGTATGCTTTCCGGAAGCGCGTTGTTGAGCGCGTACTTTATATTTTCCGTAGGGATACCGAAGTCACCGTCGAAGCTCGCTCTCTGTCCATACGCGTGCACGCCGGCGTCGGTGCGGCTCGTCCCTGCTATCGTGACAGGTTTTCCGCACACCATAGAAAGGGCCTCCTCGATGCTTCCCTGCACCGTAGGCCTGCCCGGCTGTCTCTGCCACCCGCTGAACGGAGTGCCATCGTATTCTATAGTAAGAAGTATATTTCTGTACATTTTTCCTTCCCGCCGTTTATTTTGGAAGTACTATTTTTCTTTTATCGGGGTCCTTCGCTTTTCTGTAAAGCGTGAACTTGCGGCCGATCGACTGGACGTAGTCCGCCTTAAGATCGAACGCGGCCTCGTTCGCCGCCGTCTTGCAGTCGAGATCCGAACCTTCCTGTATCTTCACCTTCACGAGTTCTCTGTTCAGGAGCGCACGGTCTATTTCCATTTTGACAGTATCGGTATAACCGGCTTTCCCTATATACACGATCGGATCGATCCCGTTCGCGAGCCCTCTCAGATAACTTCTTTGTTTTCCTGTAAGCATATTTCTCCTTTAAAATCCGAATGTCCGGATATGCAGTACTATATAAACTATCGCCGCCGCGCAGATATATGTGCCAAGCGGCTGCATGTCGCCCTTCATTGTTTTTTTCGAGATCCTGAACCCAGCCGATACTATAAGTGATACGAACACTCCCGCGATCATCACCGCCGCCGTTCCGTAAGGCCCAAGGATCATCCCTATCGAAGCGCATAAAGCGATGTCATTCGGATCCGTTATAGGATCGTGGCGCCCCGGCTTTGATCCGGCTCCCGCGGTAAATCCTGAAACTCTGTCCCAGACAGCAGTCGTCGTATCGCGACGTGCCGCGAACTTTATGATGAGCCACACTATCAGCATGGCCCCTCCTCCGATGAGCGCTCCCCAGATGATCATCCTCCATGTACTGTGATACGGTATGAATCCGAAACCCGTCACCGCGAGCAGGACTGTCAGCTGAACCGGCGTGACGCGGTACTTCCCGCACGAGACGCCAAGCTCGAACAGCAGCCATATCGCTATAGCCGCGGGGATCGCGTATTTCCATCCGCGGACAGCCATGAAGATATAGACTACTATAAAAGACGCCGTCAGTATATACTTCCACGGATAACTCGGGATACGCTGCCTGTCGCGGCTCATCACATCCTCAGCAGGATCTCTGCCGTTCGGCGTGAACCATTCCGCGGGGATGTGGTTGAATCCGTAGACCGCTCCGTTCCCGGCCAGGACTCCCGCTCCTATGGCGGCCAGTATTTCGATTATCATGGTGAGTATCATCATCGGCGTCTTTTTCTCTTCGTTTCTCTTTTCTGTTTATTTTTTGATCTTGAAACTGCTCTTGAGGTCGACTATGCTGTTGAACACTTTGTGATCCTCAGTTGAAAGTTTCTCGTCCGCTACATAATATCCGTGACGGAAGAATTGGAATCTCTCGCCAGGTTTCGCGTCAGTTATCGACGGCTCCGCCATACACTTCA
>CALDNM010000068.1 GCA_937915045.1 uncultured Clostridia bacterium | reverse complement strand
AAAGGAAATCTTTATATCCGATATGAAAAAGGTATTCGCGTTCAGTGACGGATATAAAGATTTCCTTTCTGCCTGCAAGACGGAAAGAGAATGCACGGAATTCGTAGCTGAAGAAATAGAAAAACAGGGATATAAGAATATCGATGAACTTATAGCGAAGAACGGCAAGCTCAAAGCCGGAGACAAAGTCTACGCGAACAATATGGGCAAGGGGATAGCGATGTTCCAGATCGGAAGCGAGCCTTTCGAATCAGGCATGAGTATCCTCGGCGCGCATATAGATTCGCCTCGTCTCGACCTCAAGCAGAATCCTCTGTATGAGGATACTGATCTCGCGATGTTTGAAACGCATTACTACGGCGGCATCAAGAAATATCAGTGGACGGCAAGGCCGATGGCTATACACGGTGTCATCTGCAAGGCAGACGGCACGAAGGTCAAGATCTCTATAGGCGAAGATCCTGAAGATCCTGTACTTGGTGTTTCAGATCTGCTGATCCATCTCGCGGGAAAGCAGATGGACAAGAAGGGATCTGTAGTAGTTGAAGGTGAAGACCTCAATGTACTTCTTGGAAGCATCCCGGTGAAGGAAAAGAAGAATGCTAAGGATGAAGACAAGGAGAAAGAGCCTGTGAAGGCTATGATCCTGAAGATCCTGAAGGACAAATACGGCGTGGAAGACGCTGATTTCGAGTCATCAGAGCTCGAGATCGTACCTGCCGGCCCTGCGAGAGACTACGGCCTCGACAGAAGTATGATCATGAGCTATGGTCATGACGACAGAGTCTGCGCTTATCCTTCATACAAAGCTATGCTCGACCTTCCGAAGAAGACAGAGAAGACATGCGTATGCCTGCTCGTCGACAAGGAAGAGATCGGCAGCATGGGGGCTACAGGTATGCAGTCGATGTTCTTTGAGGATATCGTAGCTGAAGTCATGAACCTCTGCGGTGAGTATTCGGAACTCGGACTCAGGAGAGCGTTCAGGAATTCAAAGATGCTGTCATCTGATGTCAGCGCGGCATTCGATCCGAACTATCCGAGTGTGATGGAAAAGAACAACTGCGCTTATCTTGGCAAAGGACCTGTGTTCTGCAAGTATACAGGAGCGAGAGGCAAGGCTGGTTCCAATGACGCGAACGCTGAATATATCTCTGAGATCAGATCGATCTTCAACAAGGACGATGTCTCATATCAGACAGGCGAACTTGGAAAAGTAGATGAAGGCGGCGGCGGCACTATCGCGTATATCATGGCGAACTACGGCATGAATGTCATAGACAGCGGAGTGGCGGTACTCAACATGCACGCGCCGAACGAGATAATCAGCAAGGCTGATATCTTCGAGGCTTTCAAAGGATATGTATCCTTCCTGAAAAACATAAAATAACAAACATCCTAAAAGGGGATAACGATAAAAACGGCAGAGCTCAGTGCTCTGCCGTTTGCTGTATATGGATATACTTATTATCTCTTGTTGGATCTTCTCCAGATGTTCATCTTTTCAGCTTCTTCAACGAGGCCGTCCTGTGTCTTAGGATGCGCGATACTGATGAGGTTTTCAGCTATCTCCCATGTGGACTTTCCTGCGAGGTTCACGATGCCGTATTCTGTAACGATGTACATAGCCTGGTTCCTCGGGTCTGTCGTGATGCTTCCTTCCTTCATGCGCGGCACGATCCTTGATTTTGTTTCACCTGTCTTCTTGTCAGTGAATGCTGAAGACATACAGATGAATGCTTTGCCGCCCTTTGACATATGAGCGCCTGTGAGGAAATCGAGCTGGCCGCCCGTTCCTGAAAGCTGCCTTGTGCCTGAAGCTTCAGCGCAGATCTGTCCGAACAGATCCATTTCGATGCAGTTATTGATCGACATCATATTGTCGTTCTGCGACATGATGTACGGATCGTTGCAGTAATCTATAGGAGCTGACATGAGGCCAGGGTTTTCTCTCGCCCATTCATAAAGGTCACTGCTGCCCTGAGCGAAACCGAATACGCCTCTGCCCTTATCGATGTTCTTGCATTTATTTGTGATCTTGCCGGCCTTGAACATATCGTAATATGAGTCGACGAGCATCTCTGTATGGATGCCGAGGTCTTTAAGATCTGACTCCGCGATCGCGGCTCCGATAGCGTTCGGCATACCGCCGATACCAAGCTGCAGCGTCGATCCGTCGACGATCTCAGGTACTACGAACGAAGCGACTTTTTTATCTATTTCCGAAGCCTCTCCGCCTGCCGGAAGAGTAGGTACAGGAGGATTCGATCCTTCTACTACGAAATCAACATCTGAGATATGTACGCAGTCTTCCTTTACTCCATAGACCCATGGAAGGTTTTTATTGACTTCAACGATCACGATATCCGCAGCGTCCAATATAGCCTGAGTCGCTGAGTTTGTGATGGAGAAGTTGAAATATCCCTTGTCGTTCATCGGTGTCGTTGTGATCATAGCGACGTCGACATGGATATTCTTTCTGTAATTCATCGGCATATTTCTGTAAAGGTTAGGCTCGAAATAGATATTCTTCGAACCCTGTTTTATCATCTTTCTGATATATCCTGTCCAGTGCCAGTCCATATAAGTGAGATGTTCTCCCGTCGTATCCGCTTCGAGGACTTTTCTCGGAGTGGAAGTGATCCCGGATCTTATTTTGATATCTTCGAGCTCAGGCAGCCTTTTCGCGAGAGCCGCGTCGAGATCGATAGGAATAGTGAAAGCGAGACTGTAGTCTACCCAGTCGCCGGATTTCACGCATTTCACTGCTTCGTCAGCGCTGACGAGCTTGCTTTGATAATCTTTTTGCACATCCAACATTTTGATTTCTCCTTGTAATAAGATAAATACGGTAATATAAATTTTGGTTACTTATTGGTATCTGAAATATCCAGACAAAGGTTATTATATCATATATCCGGGCTAATGGGCCGCCGTGAGATAATAATTTAACAATTGAAAAGATCGTTCAGAGATTCACTCATAGTCGGATGGTTGAATATACTGTCGCGAAGCATCGTGTATGGCAGTTTATTATCGATGCACAGTTTGATAATGTTTATCATTTCCTGCGATTCAGCGCAGAAGAAGTGAGCACCAAGAATAAGGCCGGTGTCAGCGTCTATGACTGCCTTCAGCATCCCGGCCGGATCACGCGTGACATGCGCTTTTGGGATAGCCGCAGCCGGCAGCTTCGTGGTTTTGATATTATACCCCTGATCAATAGCTTCTTTTTCACTGAGACCTACGCGTGAAAGCGGCGGATCGAGGAAAACAGTATACGGAACAGCGCCCCTGTCAGATGAAGTGCGCTTATCATCTTCTTCCAGAGCGCTTCTGACGATACGAAAATCATCGAGCGAGATATATGTGAACTGAAGACCTCCGGCGACATCGCCCATAGCGAAAATAGAAGGTACACTGGTCCGCATATGTTCATCGACTTTTATGGCTCCTCTGTCCGTCAGCTCGATACCGGCGGCCTCTACATTAAGCGAACCGATATTTGGTCTGCGTCCCGCTGCTATCAGGATCGCGTCGGCATCTATTTTTTCTGTCTTCTCATTCATCTTCAAAGTCAATTCGGCATGCCCGTTTTCATCGTGTATTTTTTCCGTCGACGCTGAACGCAGTATCTTGATCCCTTTCGATAAAAGATGATCGTATACCGAAGAGGCGACTTCTGTATCTTCTCTTGGGATAAAAGCTTCACCGTCCTGGATGATGGTCACTTCTGAACCGAAGTTATTGTAGTAAGAAGCGAATTCAAGGCCTATATATCCTCCTCCTATGATGACGAGGCGGCGCGGGAGATCGTCAAGCTCCATCATCGATTCGCTCGTGTACACATACTTGCTTTCATCAGCGCCCGCGATAGGCGGGATAAATGGACGCGAACCGGTATTGATAAAGACGCGTTCTCCGTAAAGTTCAGCCGACGTTCCGTCTTTAGAAACTACTTTCACGCGATGAGGATCGATGAATGACGCTTCTCCATCAAGTACATCAGCTCCCGAGGAAACGACCTTGTCATAGTTCTTCTTGCGAAGCATACCTGTCAGCTGGCGTTTCCGCGATACAGCCTCAGTGTATCTGGATGCTTTGTCATCGAAAGAGCCGCCTTCGGCAGCCGACATCCTGGCGCTGTATTCAAGAGATTTAGAAGGTATGCAGGCAACATTGATGCAGGTACCGCCGTACATAGCAGGATCCTTTTCAATAAGTGCAGTGCTCTGTCCCTTTGAGGCGAGATATCCCGCAAGAGTCTTGCCGCCTTTGCCGAAACCGATAATGATATTATCGTATTTTGTTTTTGTATCCATAAGAAGACCTCCGTATCGTTTATCTGTAAAATCAATATTTTAATTCATTTTACCACATAGACAGATCATAAAACATTAAATTGGATTTCTGCCGAATATCGTGTAGAATAGACGTGCAAGTCTGAAAAACGGATGAAAGGGAAAAAATGGACAGGAGAATATGCATCTATTCAAATAATACGGATCAGTCGAGAAGTACAGAGGAACTGCTGCGCAAATGCTTTGAGAGAGAAGGGATAACAGCGGAGATCGTTCCGTCGGATAAAACGGATCTTCTTGTAGTAATAGGCGGGGACGGCTCCATGCTCGACGCTATACATAAATTCGATTTTCCGACATTCCCGGTCATAGGGATCAATACCGGTCACCTCGGCTTTTTCCAGGAGCTCGCGGCGCATCAGGTCGGGATGTTCATAGAAAGATATGAGGCCGGCAAATTCAATATACAGGAATCTTCAGTCGTCGAGGCTGAAGTGTTCCTCGACGGCAGACAGGAAAAACTGAAAGGACTGAACGAGATAGTCATAAGAGGGACGCAGTCGTATTCGACGCACCTCAATATTTCTATCGGTGACAGTTTCATCGAGAACTTCAGCGGCGACGGTATACTCGTAGCTACATCTTCAGGAAGTACAGCTTACAACTATTCAGTCGGCGGAGCGATAGTGGATCCAAGACTGGATGTGCTTCAGGTCACACCGATAGCTCCTATGAATACAACGGCTTACCGTTCATTCACGTCCAGTCTGATACTTCCTCCGGAACTATCTCTTGAGATAGTTCCGCAGTATAAGAGAGATGTCCTTCTCTATGTTATGAATGACGGCATCGAACACAGATATTCGAACGTGACGCGTATCAAAGTATCGTTTTCACCTGCGAAGGTCGATCTTCTGAGATTCGATTCGTATGATTTCTGGAACAAAGTAAAGACAAAATTCCTTTAGGCAAGAGAGAAAACATGACAGAATTCAGATATACAGTCACAGAAGAAGACAGTAAAAACAAGCTTCAGGTAAAAGATCTGCTGAGGCGTGATTTTTCGTTCTCTTCGAGACTCAGAGCAAAGATAAAAAAAGCGGATACCGTTTTTCTGAACGGTGAGCATATGAGGCCGTTCTGGATACCGGAGCCGGGAGATGAGATACTCGTGAAGCTTCCTGAAGAAGAACCGAGCCATTATACGCTGGAACCGATAAAAATCGAACCGGTCTTCGAAGACGATGATTTTCTCATCATCAACAAGCAGCCCGGCTATACGGTCCACCCAACGAAGGGACATCCGGATCATACTATAGCAAATGGCGTGATGAAGTATATGGAAGATACGGGGCAGAGTTTCAAGATAAGATTCGTGAACCGTCTCGATATGGACACGTCGGGGCTTCTTGTGCTGGGGAAAAACGCGTATATCCAGGATAAATTTGTGAAAGAGATGCACACAGATAAGGTCAAAAAGATATATACCGGGATAGTCAAGGGCATCATAGAGGAAGAAGAAGGCACTGTAGACGCGCCGATAGGACAGCCTGATCCGGAAAAAGTAGGACGCGGAGTCGTTGAAGGCGGTCAGGAAAGCGTGACTCACTATAAAGTCCTTAAACGGTTTCCGAAGGGATATACTATGCTGTCGCTGCTTCTTGAGACGGGACGGACACACCAGATCAGGGTGCATATGTCGTTCATAGGGCACCCTGTAGTTGGCGATCCGCTTTACGGAGGAGACGCGCCGTGGCTTATAGATCGTCAGGCGCTTCACGCTTCAAGACTGATATTCACACATCCTGTGACGCGTGAAAAGATAGACATCACCGCGCCTCTTCCTGACGATATCAATGAAGTCATCGAAAAAATAAAATAGGATAAAACAGGTATGGAAACGCTCACTATTTGGTGAGCGCTTCGAATTCATCGACCAGTCCCGCGAAGGTCTTCATGGCGTTGTCTACAGGACCTGTAGTGCCCATATCGACGCCCGCGATCTTGAGAAGTTCTATCGGATAGTCACTGTCTCCCGATTTCAGGAACTTTATATAGTTTTCAGTGGCTTTCCCGGGCGCGCCATTCTCTTCGAAATCCGACAGGATCATGTCAGATATAGCCGCGGCCGCGGAGTATCCGGTGGCGTACTGGTAGACGTAGAACGCGTTGTAAAAATGCGGGATACGTGCCCATTCATACTGGATGAACGGGTCGTCCGAGACAGCGTCACCGAAATATTTATCATTCAGTTTTTTATATTCCTCGCACATGCCGGCAGCCGTGAGCTGACCTCCGGATTCAACAGTGCTGTGAGAATACTGTTCGAATTCAGCGAACATCGTCTGTCTGAAAAGCGTGGTCCTGAACGCTTCGATCTGCATATTGATAAGATATCTGCGCATCTCGGGATCATTTTCATTTTTCAGAAGATATTTTATCAGGAGGTTTTCGTTCACGGTCGAAGCGACTTCCGCTGTGAAGATCGAATGGCTCCCGTATATAAATGGCTGAGTTTCACGCGTGTAGAGTGAGTTCATCGAGTGTCCCATCTCATGGATCACTGTGAACACATCTTCAAGAGTATCATTATAATTGCACAGTATGAACGGCTTGCTCGAATAACTGCCAAAACTATAAGCGCCGCTTGTTTTTCCCTCATTTTCATATATGTCGATCCATCCGTCCGCGAAGCCGGCCTTCATACGTTTTATATAATCTTCACCGAGAGGCTGGAGCGCGTTTTCGATGATTTCAAGAGCTTCATCGTAATGTATCGTCTTTTTCGGAAGGTTTATGAGAGGTACATAAATATCGTACATCATAAGATCGGAAACACCGAGCATTTTTTTGCGAAGAGCGATATATCTATGAAGCGTTGGAAGGCTGTCATTCACAGCGGAGACGAGACTGTCGTATATGCTTTCGGGGATGTTGCCGGAAGACATAGCTGCCGCGCGGGATGATGGGTATTTCCTTATCCTCGACTCGACACAGTCTCCCTTGACACTGTAATTATACGTTGCCGCAAGGGTGTTGATGAGCGCTCTGTACGCGTTGTAACATCCTTCATATGCCTGCCTGCGGACTTCACGGTCATGCGACTGCATGAACGAAATATAATTCCCGTGCGTGAGAGTGACTTCATTTCCGTCTTCATTTTTTATAGTTCCGAATTTTATATCCGCGTCGTTGAGCATCTTGAAGACGTCGCTGACTGCCGGTGTTATTTCGCTGAACTGAGCAAGGATGTTTTCTTCTTCTTTCGAGAGTATATGATCCTTTTCGCGGAACGCGTCTTTGAGAGCGAATCTGTAGACTTCAAGCTCCGGCTCAGCATCTACGAAGCTCATTATTTTTTCTTCTCCATACGAAAGGAGCTCCGGAGCAACGAATGAAGTCATGGCTGATATCTGAGCGAAAGAAGCAGTAGCTTTGTCGCACATCGCCTGATATTTTTCCACTCTGTTGTCTTCGTCCCGGCGCATCATCGCGTATACGATCACGTCTTCCGCTTTTTCCATGAGAAAGTCCTTGAGCTTCATCACAGCGAGGAGCGTCTCGGCACTTTCACCGATCTTCCCCTGGTATCCGAGAAATTCTTTCGCCTTCTCACTGCACAGCATGAGGTCGTTTTCCCATTTCTGATCGTTGGAATACATCGACCCCAGATCCCATTTAAATTTATTGTCTATTTCGCTTCTCTGTTTAAGATCGTCCGCCACAGCGCGCCTCCTTGTTTATTTACTTTGGTTTGTGATTGTTGTAGAATATATTATATCAAAAAAAGAAAGGAAGCAAGTTGATGGATAACAGGCCGATAGGCTTTTTCGACTCAGGGCTTGGCGGGCTCACGAGCATACCGCCTATGATGAAGAAACTGCCCAATGAGAAGATCATATATTTTGGAGATACAGCGAGGACGCCTTACGGTTCGAAAGCAGTATCGACGATAAAGAGCTTCGCGAAGCAGATAGCTGATTTTCTTGTCAAACAAGACGTGAAAATGATAGTTATCGCGTGCAACACTGTGAGCTCGACATGTCTGGACGATCTTGAAAAAGCTTATCCTGACATACCGATAGTCGGGATAATACAGCCTGCCGCCGATAAAGTGGTCAAAAGCTGTTCTGAGGACAGCCAGGTCGGTATAATAGGGACCAAGGTCACGATATCGACACACGCTTACAGCGGATCGATCAAAAAACTGGCTCCGGAGATGAACGTTTTTGAGACAGCGTGTCCCGCGTTCGTCCCTCTCATCGAAGAAGGAATAATCGCGAACGATATCATGGATCTCACGATACACCATTACATGGATGATTTCGTTTGGGAAAACAGGATAGATACGCTTGTGCTCGGATGCACGCATTACCCGCTGATAAGATCGAACATCGAAAGGATATATCCGGATATAAAGATAATAAATCCATCGGAGGAGATCATTAAAACCATCGATGATATATTGACAGAAAAGGATATGCACTCTGGAGAATCCGTGATAAAGAATGTCTTTTACGCGAGCGACCTCTCGGAGAATTTCATAAACATGATCGATACGATCATGAAGGGGTCGGGCGTGGACGCGAATGTCAAATTCAAAAACCTTGAGATAGGTTCTATATAGCAAAACTAAAGTTGTACCATAAAGAAAGGCGGTGCTGTCGTGGATCTTCAGAAATTACTTGAACTGCTGGAACTTGACGAGCCTCAGGAATTCGAATATTTTGAGAACTTTGCTGATCTTGTCGAAAACGATGACGAGGTGCCGGCTGATGTTTTGTGTGAGCTTTTTTCTCAGGTCGAACCGGAAGCGGTATCTGAAATAATCGGGAATTATTTTGACGACGCTCTTGAAGCGCTGCCTGACAGCGCGACCGATGTCTATGTTCTCATGGACAGTATCAAAAAAGCGCTGATGGGTCTTATCCGCGCGGCTGACGACGATGATTCCGTGCAGCATTTTTGCGATGAACTGCATAAGTTCAAGCAGTGGTTCAGTTTCGAGTCGGAGGTCACCTGCACCGATCGCGAGTCGGGAAAGGAAAAGACTCTGCCTGTGAGAGACGCGCTGACGCTCTCGAGACTTGAAAAACTCGGGCATGAGTCATATGACTATGATTTTTCAGAATGTCTCGATTATGAACTCGACGAATATGCTATGGACTTTTCTGACCTTGCCGAAGAGGATGTTCCTGAAAGCGAAGATCCTCTTGATAATGGATTTGTGCTTGATGAAAATCAGCCTGATGAATAAATAAGACTGAAAGGAAAAATGCTGAAAATGGATATTGACGCGATGATAAAAGAACATTACGATATTGAAAAACTCAAAAGAGCTTTTCGCGAAAATGACCCGAAGGCGATGCCTGAGGGTATTTTTCGTGTTACGGCGGGGAAGGGAGGAGACTCGTTCCTTGTCACAAAATATGAAAAAACATTTCTGTTCGACACAGGCATGTCTTACTGCGGCGACAAACTGGTGAGGAATATCAGGGAAGCGATCGGAGGCAGGGCTCTCGACTATGTAGTTTTGAGCCATACGCATTATGATCATGTCGGCGCGCTGCCGTACGTGAGAAAAGCGTTCCCGGAAGCGAAGGTGATGGGTTCTGCCTACGGGCAGTATGTTATGACTCGGCCGGGGGCTCTTAAGATGATGCTGAAGCTCGGCAGGAATGCTGAGGAGATGTTCGGAGAGCCGGGGCAGGATAAGTGTACGGTCGAAGGTATGAAGATAGACGAAGCTCTGGCTGACGGAGAAACGATAGATCTGGGACTCGAGTACGGAAAGCCTGACGGAGAGGCAGGGATGATAACTGCTTATGAAGCCAAGGGGCATACGGACTGCAGCATGATGTATATGCTGAGACCGGATGATCTCCTGTTCGCGAGCGAGTCGACCGGTGTCGTCGTTGACTGGGATATCAATGAGGTCGCGATACTGAAAAGCGTGGAAGATTCGATGAAAAGCCTCGCTAAAGGACGCGAGCTTCATCCTGAGCGTATCATAGTGCCTCATTTCGGTATCACACCAATG